>NZ_JBHTVC010000001.1:0-192220 GCF_042793275.1 Isoptericola sp. NPDC056578 | reverse complement strand
GTCCAGGGACGGCCGGCCCGTTCGCGCTCCCGGCGGCGGCACCCGCGCGGGATGCCGCCCGGGCAGGGTCAGGGGGTCGTCTGCTTGCGGCCGCCCATCCCGGCAACGATCGAGACGCCGATCGCGGCCAGCACGATCTGGAAGATCAGCTCGATCCAGTCGATGCCACCGGTGTCGCTGACGTCGATCAGGCTCGCGATCCACGTGCCCAGCAGTGCGGCGACGATCCCGATGATGATCGTCACGAGGATCGAGATGTTCTGCTTGCCCCGGACGACCAGGCGCCCGAGGGCCCCGATGATCGCGCCGATGATGATCGCGGTGATGATTCCCGTGGCGGTCACGGTGCTGCTCCCCTCCTCGACGACGGCGCAGGTCGCGCCCGCAACGAACGTACGGCGGACTGCCGCTGCACGCCCCCTGGACGCCGACGGCGCCGACCCCGTGACCAGGGTCGGCGCCGTCGTGGGGCCCGGTCAGTGCTGCTGGCGGCGCCGGATCCCGACGGCGACCACACCTGCCGCGATCAGCAGGACGGCGATGCCGACCCAGAGGCCGATGTCCGCGCCGGTGGTCGGGAGCCAGCCGCCCCCGCCGGTATCGGTCCCGTCGCCGCCCGCGGGCGGCGGGGGCGGAGCGAACGTGTTCGTCACCGTGACCGACGCCGGGTCCGCCGCGACGGTGACCGCGCCCGGGTCGCCGTCGCCCACGGTCGAGACCGTGGAGGACGCCGCGCCCCCGTCGTCCGTCTCCGTCACGACGCACTCCGCGCCGATCGGGAGCCCGTCGTACGTGACGGTGTCGCCCGCCGCGATCTCGCGCGCCGGGCCGCCCGGGATCTCGATGTCCTCGCCCTGGAACGTGCAGGCGAGGGTCACCTCGAACGGGCCCACGTCGTAGGAGCTGCCCTCGAAGTCGACCACCTTGTCCACCGCGACCGACCCCACGTCGAACGTGTTGGTCACGGTGACCACCGCGGGGTCGGCGTCCGCGCCCGGCACGACCACCTGACCCGGGTCGCCCCCCTCGACGGTCGTGGAGACCGTCGACGACGCCGCGCCCGCGGCGTCCGTCTCGGTGACCACGCACTCCGCGCCGACGGGCAGCCCGTCGTAGGTCGCCGGCTCGTCCGGCGTCACCGTGCGGGTCGCCCCGCCGGGCACCTCGATCTCCTGCCCCTGGAACGTGCAGGCCAGGGAGACCTCGAACGGCGCCGTGACGAAGCCCGCGCCGTCGCCGTCCACCACCTTCTCGACCTGGATCGAGCCCACGTCGTAGGTGTTGGTCACGGTGACCGTCTGGACCTCCGTCCCGGCGGCGTCGATGACGACAGGGTCCGGATCGACCGTCACGTTCGTCGCGCCGGCGATGTCCGTCTCCGTGACGGTGCACGTGTCGCCGTCCTGGAGCCCGAAGTAGACCCCCGGGAAGCCCGGGCCGAACCGGCGCTCCGGCCCGCCGAGGATGACGTCCACCGGGGCTCCCTGCGACGTGGTGCACTCCAGCGAGACCTGGTACGGGAACTCGTCGAACGGCACCTGGTCGAGGTACTCCAGCACCTGCTGCAGGAGCGCCAGGAGCTCGTCCGGGTCGGTGGGCAGCGGGTCCGGGATCTCCGGGAACGGCGGCAGGTCCGGCATCGGCGGCGCGAAGGCCGCACCGTCCCCGTCGACCACCTTCTGCACCAGCAGCGGGGCCGTGCGGAACGTGTTCGTCACCGTCACGGTGACGGTCGTGGGGTCGCCGTCGTCCGCCGGGGGCACGACCACGTCGACGCTGTTCCCGTCGACCGGGTCACCGCCGTCCACGCTCACCGTCGTCGACGAGGCGCCGAAGTCGTCCGTCTCGGTCACGGTGCACTGCGCTCCGACGGGCAGACCCTCGTAGATCGCGGGCTCGAGGACCGTGAACTCCCGCACTGCGCCACCCGGGATGGTCAGCTCCACGTCCTGGTAGAAGCACTGCAGGGTCACCTCGAACGGCCCGGGACCGTAGAGGGCGCCGAGGCCCGCGAGCTCCTTGTCCACCTGGATCGTGCCGACGTCGAACGTGTTGGTGATGACCACCTCGGCGGGCTCGTCGGCGTCCACGGTCACCGTGTCCGGCACGACGACGGCATCGGTCGCGCCGCTGTCGTCGATCTCCGTGACGGTGCACTCCGCGCCCACCGGCAGGTCGGCGATCTGCGCGTCGAGCGGCCCGGCGCCGCCCAGCACGACCGTGCCGTCGTAGACCGTGGTGGTGCCGCCCGGGCCGTCGCCGTCGGCGTCGTAGGTGCACACCACCTGGATCGTGAACGGGCCGGCGCCGTACGCGGGCCCGCCCTCGCCGTCGACCACCTTCTGCAGGTTGATCGCGCCGACGTCGAACGTGTTCTCCAGCGCGACCTGGGCGCCGGCAGTACCGTCCGCGTCGGGCACGATCGTGACGTCGGCCGACGTGCCGTCGGTCTCGACCGGGTCCTCGCCCGGCGTCGTGACCGTGATGGTGGTGCCCGCCGCGTTCGCGGCGTTGGTCTCGGTGACGGTGCACTCGGAGTTCACGGGCAGGCCGGTCAGGGTGACGGGCGTGCCGTCCTCGGTCAGCTCCACGACCATCGGGGTGTCCGCGTCGTACCCGTCGGCGAAGACCGGCTCGCCGAGGAAGGTGCACTCCACGGTGGCCTCGAACGGGCCGTAGGAGACCGGGTTCCCGTCCTGGTCGACGGCGTCGCTCTCCACCGACTTGGACAGCACGAGCCCGCCCAGGTCGTACCGGTTGACGGCGACAATCTCCGTCGGGACCTCGTCCACGGTCTCGGAGTCGATCGTCACGGTGCCGACGATCAGCTCCGTCTCGCCGTTGCTCCCGTCCTCCGTGATGGTGCACTCCGCGCCGTAGGGCAGGTTCGGCACCGTCGTGGGCGTGCCCGGCACCACGGTGATGGGTATCGGGTCGAGCTCCTTCTCCACCCAGGAGCCGGGCGCGGACGTGCACTGCACGTTGAGCTGGAACTCGTCCGGCGCGTAGGCGGCACCGGCACCCGTGACCACCTTGTTCACCTGGAGGGGGCCCGACGCCGTCGCGACGCCGACCTTCTGGCCCTCGGTGGGCAGGAGGCTGTGCATCGACCCGTCCGACCGCTCGTACGCCGCCGACACCGCGGCCGAGTTCCACGCGATCGAGCGGTCGCCGGCCGCGGGGACCTCCGGCGGGGTGGTCGACGTGGCCTCGATGGCCACGAACTCTCCGGGCTCGAAGGGCTGGTCCTCCGGGAAGGTGAGGACGAACTTGATCGCGGTGATGTCCTCGAAGACCGATTCGGGCAGCCCAGGCACGAACGGCTCCCACCCCGTCTCCGGGTCCGCCGGGCAGATCGGCTCGTTGAGCGGGTCCTCGATGTCGTCGCGGCACAGGTCGTCCGCCGTCGTGTAGGAGAACGCGACCTGCGTGCCGGGCGGGGCGTTCACGAGCTGCGGCGGCGGGTCGGCCGTGAGGATCGGCGCCCACGCCGACCCGCGCTCCGACGTGTCGTACGAGCCCGTGTCCCCGGGCGTGGGGAACCGGTCGTACCCGACCACCTTGGTGAACGGGTTGTTCCCGACGTTGTCGATGCGGACGCGCCACGTCTGGTCGTGCCCCGGCGCGATGACCGGCACGCACGGATAGGCGTAGAAGCCGGCGGCGTTCGGCGTGCACTCGACGTCCGGCCCCGTGTAGTCCGGGTCGACCATGACGTCGAGCTCGTCGTCGTCCGTCGCCTTGACGAACTTCGACTGGCTCAGCACCGCGGTCTCCGTCGGGCGCACGTCCGAGTCCGCCTCGCAGGCCCCCGTCTCCTCGTTCAGCCGGGTCTCGCACTCGTCCCACGGCCGGTCGCCGATGACGCCGGCCGTGTTGGCGACCAGCGTGTCCGGCGCGATGCCGACCCGGAACCGCACCATCACCGTGATCGTGTACGTCTGGTCCGGCTCGAGCACCGAGCCGTCCGGGAACGAGAACCCGAGGCTCGCGATGTCGCCCGACTGGTCCACCGTCACCTGGGCGGCGTCCGTGGGCAGGTCCGGCGTGCTCGGGTCGGTGTCCTCACCGGTCAGCGCGTACGAGAACGGCTCGGCCACGTCGGCCAGCCGGAGCTGGGGTCCCTGGCCGTCGGTCGGCATCGGGTCGTCGACGATCGTCGGGTCGACGATCGGCCGGTCGCCCGTGTTCGTGATCGTGATGTTCATCGGGAACACCGCGTTCGGTGCCTTCACGCCGCCGGACACGACGCCGTCGAAGTTCTTGACGATCTGCACGCCGTTGCTCGCGTGCTCGTACAGGATCGACGCGTCGTCGGAGTCCTCGGCAGTCACCGGACCGAGCTCGCCGGTGTCGGGGTCGACGACCTGGTCGGCGCCGGTCGTGGTGCCCTGCACCGTGTTGCTCGCCACGCCCGGGTCGGTCTCGCCGGGCCCGGGCGGGTTGGCCGCCAGGTCCGGCAGCACCGGGCCTCCCGACCGCATCTCCTCGCGGCGCTCCACCGAGATCGGGACGCTCTGCACCGGCGTCGCCGGGTTCTCCCAGACGGAGCCGTCCGTGCGGCTGAACGTGAACCGCAGGCCCTGCACGTCCTCGGGGGCCACGCCGTCGGGCAGGGTGAAGGTCGACAGCGTGTCGCCCAGAACCCAGTCGCCGCCCGTGACGGTCACCGGGTCGGGCGAGCCGGGGTCGCCGGAGAACACGCCGCCCACGTACGCGTCCACGCGCACCTGCTGGATGGGTGGCGCGAGCGCCGCCCCGTCGAAGCCGACGAAGTCGTACTGGTTCCAGAACTGCGGGTCGTCGTCGGTGAGCACCATCTCGACGCTGCGCGAGGGCCCGAGCGGCTGGCCCGTGAGCGTCATCGTCACCGGGCCGGTGCCCGGCTCGACGATCGTGTCGGGGCTGAACTCCTTGCCCACCTCGATGCCGATCGCAGCGTCCTGCAGCACCATCGACGCGTCGTCGTCGGCCTCGCGGACGTCCTGCTCGGTGACGCCGCCCGGGTCGGCGATCGTGGCGGCGGCCCGGTTGGGCACCGGGTTGTAGCCCGCGACGTCGACCGGGTCCCCGGTGTACCGGTCGGTGGCCCGGAGCTGGAGCGTGAGGTCCATCGTGCCGCTCGCGCCGGGCTCCACCAGCCCGTCGTACGCGACCTCCACGCCGACCACGTCCACGAGGTCGGCCGGCGTGAGCGCCTCGGCCCCCGCCTCGTCGAACGTCGCGGTGGTGTCGTCGTAGTGCAGCGTCACCGTGGTGCTCGTCGCGCCCTCCGGCGGCGTGAGGTCGATGGCGGTCAGGGTGAACGCGTCGAACGGCTTCGTGCCGTCGGCCGTGACCACGTCGCCCGAGCCCTGGGCCACCGGGTCGGCCAGCCGCAGCTCCTCGACCTTCGCCGCCGAGGCGTTCGTCCCGGTGATCGTCACGGTCGTGCTCGGGTAGAACTGGGCCGGGGTGCCCGTCGGGGGCACGGAGATCGGGCCGCCCGACCAGATCTTGTCGACCGTGACGTTCAGCGGTTCGTCCAGGATCGTCACGATGTCGTCGTCGGTGTCCGTGTAGTCCTGGCCGTCGAAGGTGCCCGTCGCACGTGCGGTGTCGTCGACGACCCCCGGGCTCCCGTCCACGTTGTACTCGATGTCGTGAGCGGTGCCCAGCACGGGGACGTCGCCGTCGCTGCGCTTGTAGTCGCGCACCTGGAACGTGAGGTCCAGGTGACGGTCGTCCGTCAGGGTCGAGCGAGCAACGCCGTCGCCCGGCTGCGGAGCGAGCGGGTCGTCCGTGCTGCGGTTCGGGTTCTCCGTGTACACGATCCGCACCGAGATCGTGGACTCCTGCTCCTCGGGCGTGAGCGTCACCTCGGGCATGCCGCCGGCGCACGGTGACGCCGCGGTGCACGTCGAGTTGGTCGCCTGGACCCAGCTCGTGCCGTCGTAGAGCTCCACCCCGGCGATCGCGTCGTACTCGATCAGCGGGTCGAGATCGCTGTCGATCGCGGGGATGCTCACCAGGTTGAACGCGTCGTAGAACGAGTCGGCGACCGCGGTGGTCTCCGGGTCCTGGATGTCCGAGATCACCATCGGGTCGACGCCCGAGAAGCCGTTCGTCGACCACGTGATGCGCGCCGTCGCCTGGTCGTCGGTCCGCGCTCGGACCGTCGCAGGGGCGTCGAGGAACTCCTTGGTGATGAAGTCGAGGTCACCCGTACCGTCCACCGGGAACGGGTCGACGGGGGCGCACCCCTCGGAAGGCTCGGTCGGGGACACCGAGCCGGAGGACGCGCTCGAGGCGCCGCAGTTGTCGACCGGGTCGTCCCAGCCCTCCGGCCCGGTGAACTCGGCGACGAAGTTCGGCTGGAACTCCGCCCCGGGCGGGAACCCGTTGCCGGTCGATTCGTAGACGAACTGCACGCCCTGCGCGCCCGGCGGCAGGTCACAGCTCACGGTCGCCACCCCGGCGATCGGGCTGCCGCAGTCGGGGGCCTCGACCCACTCGTTGCCGTCCCAGTAGTTGATCGTCAGCGTCGAGTTCGCGGGCACGCTGGTCGAGCGCACCGACGTCGCCTCGAAGTGGTCCCAGAACGCGTCCGGGTTGTCCGGGTCCGTCGGGTCCTGGATCACCACCTGGTCCGCATTGGTGGTCGAGCCGTCCGGCCCGAACGGCAGCAGCTGCGTCGGGAGCTGCACGATGACGCTCTGGCCGGGGATCGCGGGGATCTCCGACGGCGAGATGAGCTTGTTCGTGTTCGTCGCCAGCCGGTCCACCAGGGTGACGAGATCGGCGGAGGCCTCGCCCTCCGCGTTCGGCACGGTCGCCGTGATCTCGTTGGTGTGGGTGACGTCGTCGATCTCCTGGTCGGGGTCGGTGTCCGCGGTGAACGGGATCGACGCCTCGGCGCCCGTGGGCAGGTCTCCGGTGAAGGTCACGGTGAAGCCCTCGACCACGCAGCCGGCGGGCGGGTTCGGCAGGGTGTTGGGCGCCGTCGCCTCCTCGGTGGGCGTGGAGCCGTCGGCGCACGTGAAGGTCACGCTCGCCGCGCTCGCCCCGTTGGGCCACTGCACGCCGGTGCCGTCGCCGTCGGGGCCGAAGCCGGTGAACGTCAGCGGGTTGTCGCCGGTGAACGGGTTCGGATCGTCCGTCGACGGCTCGGTGATGGACATCGTGTCCACGGCGGTGCCCGTATTGGTGGCGCCGATCGTGACGGTGGTGGGGTCGCCCGCGCTCACGGTGGCCGGGTCGAAGCTCTTGGACGCCGTGACGCTGTTGTTCGGCGGCGTGATGACGTACGTGTCGTCGGCCGTCGTCGGTTCGGACTCGTCGTCGCCGTGCGTGACGTACGACGACGTGTCGTTGGTGACCGTCGTGGCCGTGGTGAGCTCGGTGACGGCCTCGCTCTGCTGCACCTCCACCGGGATGCTCGCCGTCGCGCCCGGCTGGATGTCGCCGCTGAACGTGTACCGCACGCCCTGCACCGTCGCCGGGTCGACGGAGTCGTCGAGCGGCAGCCACTGCGTGCCGTCCCAGTACTCCTCCTCCACCGTGTCGGCGTTCGGCGGCAGCGTGATGTCACCCGTCCCCGTGTACTCGAGGTAAGTGAACGGGTTCGGGTCGGCCGTCGGGTCCACCGGGTCCTGGATCACCAGCGTGTCGACCGGGTCGTTCGACGTGTTCGTGGCGCCGATCGTCATCGTCGCCGCCGTGCCCGGGGCGGCGAGGGCGCCCTCCGGGTCGATCGTCTTGGTGGTCTCGGAGTCGAGCACCAGCTCGACGTCCGGTGTGATCGACTCGTCGGCCGAGTTCTCGGGGGCGTTGTCCGCGACGACCGTCGCCGTGTTGACGATCGGGACGCCGTTCTCGCTGTACGGCAGGTCGGGGTCGATCTGTACGGTGATCGAGATGGTCGCCTGCTCGCCGTTGGTGAAGCTCGGCCAGACCGCCGTCACGACATTGCCGTCGGTGTCGACCGTGAGGTCTCCGGCCGTCCCGGCGGGCTGGCTGATGATCTCCGCGGTGACGAGCTCGAGACCGTCGGGCAGCGCGTCGGTGAACTCGGTGTTCTGGCAGGGGGTGCTCGGGTCGGAGCAGGAGATCTGGACCTCGTAGGTGACCTGCTGCCCGGGCGAGTACGGCCCGGGCGTCGTGGCCTCCTTGCTGATGCTCCACGTCGCGGCCGACGCCGTCGTCGCCGGGATGACCGCGCCCGCGAGCGCGAGCACGACGGCGCCGAGCACGGAGGCGGCGCGACGCACGCGCCGTCGCGCGCGCAAGCGCGCGCTGCGGCGCTGTCGTTCCCCCGCTGACCTACGACCATCCACCATCAGTGCCCCTCCACACATCGGTGCAAACCGCCCGCGCGCGACGCTGTGCGCGGACACCACTCCGAAGGTGTCAGATATCGGTGGACTAGGCCTGCTGAACGGCGGTACATCCGAATGATCGGGAACGCCCGGAAACCTCCACGATCGCGCCGTGCGCTCGCGAGCGCGGCCGAGGACGACGAAGGTCGAGGTGAGGGCGTCGGAGCGCGACGAGGGAGTCGACCATGAGCCGGACGAGGGCACGACAGGGGTACGCGGTGCTGGGTACGGCGGCGCTGGGCGCGACGGCGCTGCTGCTCGCGGGGTGCGGCGAGTCCAGCACGGACGCCATGGGCGACGACACGACGCAGACGTGCGAGGACCTCTCCGCCTACACGGACGCGCTGCGGAACCTCGCGGGCACGCTGGGCCCGGACGCCTCCGTCGAGGACGTGCAGGCCGCGCGCGACCAGGCCGCGGAGGCGCAGCGCACGCTGCACGAGAGCCTCGCCGAGGTGTCGGACGACCGCACGGACGACGTCGAGCAGGCCTGGGACGCCCTCGTGACCGCGTTCGGCCAGGTCGACGACGGCGCCACCCTCGCGGAGGCCGCCGACTCGCTCAGGGACGAGGCCCAGGGCGTCGTCGACGCGACGGCGTCGGTGCGGGAGGACCTGGACTGCGGCTGAGCAGCCGCGCGGCCGGGTCGCGGTGCCCCGGGCCGTGGGGCACTGTGCTGGGGTGCGAGTGTCGAGGCCCACCCCGCGTGACGTCGTCTCCGGCTTCGTGACCGGCCTGTTCTCCATCCCGGAGGGCATGGCGTACGCGACCGTGGGAGGGTTCTCCGCGCCGATGGGCCTCTGGTCGGGCGCCGTGCCGACGATCGTCGGCTCGTTCTTCTCCCGCACGGTGCTCATGGTCACGACGCTCACCAGCGCCATCGCCCTGTCGGCGAAGAGCGTGCTCACGGACGCCGGGCTGGACCCGTCGGACCTGGGCTCGGTCGCCGCGCTCACGCTGGTGGTCGGCCTGTGGATGGCGCTGCTGGGCGTGCTGAAGCTCGGCTCGGTGATGTCGTTCGTCTCGACGGCGGTCATGACGGGCTTCACCGCCGGCATCGCGGTGCAGATCGTGGCCGGCGTGGTGAAGGACGCGACCGGGTACGAGCCGCAGTCGCACAACACGGTGGGCAAGCTCGTCGAGGCCGTCGCGCACGTCGGCGACTGGGACGGCCCGACGGTCGCCGTGGCCGTCGCGACCGTCGCCGCGTGGGCGGCGCTGAGCCTGGTGCCGCGGTTGCGCAAGACGGCGACCCTGCTGGCGCTCGTCGTCGTCACCGTCGTCGTCGCGCTGCTGGGCACCGACGTCGAGCTGGTCTCCGACATCGCCGCCATCCCCCGGTCCCTGCCGCCGCTCACGCTGCCCGACGTCGGCGCGCTGCCGGACCTCGTGTCCGGCGGCCTCGCCATCGCGCTCGTCGCACTCGCGCAGGCGGCGGGCATCGGCGCGGCCGTGCCGAACCCGGACGGGTCACGTACCGACGTCTCGAAGGACTTCACGGCACAGGGCCTCGCGAACGTGGCGGGCGGCTTCTTCGGCGCGCTGCCGACCGGCGGGTCGCTGTCCCGCACGGGCGTCGCGACCAGCGGCGGCGGGCAGACCCGCTGGGCGGGCATCTTCTCCGGCGTCTGGCTGATCGTCATCGTGCTGGCCGTGGGGCCGCTGGCCGGGACGATCCCGATGGCCGTCATCGGCGGCCTGCTGCTCGTCATCGGCGGCGAGCTGGTCGTGGGCCGGTGGGCCGACATCGTGCTGGTCTTCCGCACGTCGTGGCTGTCCGCCGCGGCGCTGGTCGTGACGTTCGCGGCCACCACGCAGCTGCCGCTGCAGCAGGCCATCTTCCTCGGCGCCGGCCTGTCGATCGTGCTGTTCGCGGTGCAGGCGGCCAAGCGCGGGCGCCTGGTGCGCTTCGTGCCGACCGACGACGGCGACTTCCGCGTCGAGGACGCCCCCGCCGTCCTGCCCAGCGGCCGCACCACCGTGCTGCACTACGTGGGCACCGGGTTCTTCGCCGAGGTGAACCGGCTCGAGGAGGAGTGGCCGCACACCGCCGGCACGCACGACGCCGCCCTGGTGATCTCGCTGCGCGGGTCGGCGGGCATCCCGTCCACCACGTTCCTCAAGTCCCTCGACCGGCTGCTGGACCGCTGGCACGAGCACGGCGTCGAGGTGGTCGTCTGCGGCGTGCCCGAGGACCTGCGGCGGCGTTTCGAGACGGGCGGCGTGAGCGAGCGCCTGCGCGACTCCGTCGTCCCCAGCAGCGACACGCTGCTCGGCTCCGTGCGCGAGGCGTACGACCTGGCGGAGCGCCGACGCACCCGCCGGGCGGCGTCCGCCGGCGGCTGATCCCTCGCCGCGCGCTGCCGCAGGAGCGGTGCCATCGTGGCGCCATGCCTACCGCACCGAAGCCGGCCACGCCCACGATCACCGCACAGCAGCGTGCCCTGCTGGACAGTCTTCCGTTCTCCGACCGGCAGGACTTCGAGGACGCGACGCGCGGCCTGGTCGCCCGGCGGACGCCCAACGCGATCACCGCCGCGGACGGTCGCGTGGTGTGGGACAACGACACCTACTCCTTCCTCACCGGCGACGCGCCGGACACCGTGAACCCGAGCCTGTGGCGGCAGTCGCAGCTCGTGGCGGAGCAGGGGCTCTTCGAGGTGGCCGAGGGCATCTACCAGGTGCGCGGCTTCGACCTCTCCAACGTCACGTTCATCGAGGGCGAGACGGGCGTCATCGTGCTCGACCCGCTCATCGCCACCGAGACCGCCGCCGCCGCGCTCGCCCTGTACCGCGAGCACCGGGGCGACCGCCCGGTCACCGGCGTCATCTACACGCACTGCCACGTGGACCACTTCGGCGGTGTCAAGGGCGTCACCACGCAGGAGGACGTCGACGCGGGGCGCGTGCCCGTCGTCGCGCCCGCGGAGTTCACGGAGCACGCGGTGGCCGAGAACGTCTACGCCGGCACGGCGATGGCCAGGCGCGCCGGCTACATGTACGGGGCGGCGCTCGCCCGCGGGCCGCAGGGTCAGGTGGGGGCGGGGCTCGGGCAGACGACGTCGACCGGCTCGGTCTCGCTCGTCACCCCGACCCTCGACATCACGCACACCGGTCAGGAGGAGACGGTCGACGGCGTGCGCATGGTGTTCCAGATGGCGCCCGGCACCGAGGCACCGGCCGAGTTCCTCGTGTACTTCCCGGACCACCGCGCCCTGTGCGCGGCCGAGGACGCCACCCACACGCTGCACAACCTGCTGACCCTGCGGGGAGCCGTCGTCCGCGACCCGCACGCCTGGGCCAACTACCTCACCGAGACGATCGACCTGTTCGGTGCGGACCTCGACGTCGTGTTCGCCTCGCACCACTGGCCCACCTGGGGGCGGGACCGCGCCGTCGAGTACCTGGCGCTCCAGCGCGACCTGTACGCCTACCTGCACGACCAGACGCTGCGCCTGCTCAACCAGGGGTTCACGGGCGCGGAGATCGCGGAGCGGCTGGAGCTGCCGCCGGTGCTGGAGAACGCCTGGCACGCCCGGGGGTACTACGGGTCCGTGAGCCACAACGTCAAGGCGATCTACCAGCGGTACATGGGCTGGTACGACGGCAACCCAGCGCACCTGTGGCAGCACCCGCCGGTGGAGCAGGGCAAGCGGTACGTGGAGTTCATGGGCGGCGCGGACGCCGTCGTGGAGAAGGCTCGCGCGTCGTTCGACGCCGGGGACTTCCGCTGGGTCGCCGAGGTGCTGACCCACGTCGTGTTCGCCCAGCCCGACCACGCCGGGGCGAAGGAGCTCCTCGCCGACACGTTCGAGCAGCTGGGCTACGGGGCCGAGAACGGGACCTGGCGCTCGGTCTACCTGTCGGGCGCGACCGAGCTGCGCGACGGCAGCTTCGGTACCCCGACGCAGACCGCGGCGAACGACATCATCGCCGCGCTGACGCCCGCCATGCTGTTCGACGCCATCGCCATCCAGGTGGACGGGCCGCGCGCCTGGGACGAGCGGCTCACCATCGACGTCGTGCTCACCGACTCCGGCGAGCGCTACCGGCTGTGGCTCCGCAACGGCGTGCTCACGTACAGCGCCGCGACGCAGGCCGGTGACGCCGACCTGACGCTCACCACGACGACGCGCGCGCTGCCCGCGCTCGCCCTCGGCGGCGTGACGCCCGACGGGCTCGCGGACGCCGGCATCCAGGTCGACGGCGACGCGGCCGTCCTGGGCCGGCTCACCGCCGTCCTCGACCCCGGCGACCCGGACTTCGCCATCGTCACGCCCTGACGCCGCCGAGGAGGGGGCGGGCCGGGAGCACCCGGTCGACGGCGACGATGAGCAGCCCCAGCAGGTAGAACGCGCCGCCGTAGAGCACCAGGTTGAGCCCCAGCCCGCCCCACCCGAGGGCGTCCAGGTCGATGAACCCGTACGGGTACTCGCTGCCCGGGCTGAGCTGTCCCCGCAGCAGGATCGCGCCGAAGTAGAGCACCGGGAAGAGCATCCACAGGCCCGCGTCGCGCAGGCGGGCGCGGCGGTGCGGGTCGAGCAGCAGGAAGTCGAGCACGACGGCGAGCGGCAGCGCCCGGTGCTCGACCTGCCCGTCCGTGAGCCCCAGGAACACGGCGGGGGCGTCCGGGGACTCCGGCTCGAGGACCAGCCACGCGACCAGCCCGGTGATGGCGGCGGCGAGGGTCACCAGCCCCTTCGCCCGGACGGGCGGCGGCTCCCGGCGCCGCAGCGTCGTGACCGCCGCCCAGCCGAACACCGCCACCGTCAGGAAGCTGGTGAGGTTGGTGAAGTAGACGAAGCCCTCGACGTCGCCGTCGCGCCAGATGGCGCGCGTGCCGACGAGACCGAGCGCGACGACGAGGAGCCGGAACAGGCCCACGAGCACGAACATGGGCACAGTGAACCGCATCCGTCGGCATGCGGCCGTCACTCCCGTCGGCGCCGTCAGAACAAGACGACGGCCACCAGCCCGGCCAGCCCGAGCAGCGCCGTGCCCGCGCACATCAGCACGATCCGCCGGCCGTGCCGGAGGCGCGGCTCCGCGGTGTCGAGGTGCCGGTGCGTGTGCCCGGCGTGCCGCTTGGCGAACCACCACAGCGGAGGGGTGAGCACCAGCGCGACCGCCGCGGTGAGGAGGAACGACGTCGCGCCGTCCACCCCGGGCAGCGTCTGCCACGCCACCGCGCACGCCGCCGTGAACGACAGCAGCGTGCGGCGCCAGGCCAGCGCGGTGCGCTCGGCCTGGAGGCCGCGGTCGCGCTCGGGCCCGACGAGGGGCGGGGGACGGTCCGTCATGTCGGCGTGGCCCTCAGTGCAGCAGCAGGGCGAGCAGCACGAGGATGCCCACGACGGTGATGGTCACGACCAGCACGAACCCCGTGATCGCCCCCGGCAGCGGCCCGTGCTCGCGCATGGCGCGCTCCGAGCGGGCCCACTCGACCGCTGCCGCGACCGGGACGACGGCACCCGCCACCAGGAGCACGATCGCGGACGTGAGGCGCAGGTGCGGCTCCATGGGCAGGTCCAGCGCCTCGAGCGCCGTGCCGCCCGCGATGAGCCCCAGGGCCGTGCGGAGCCACGCGAGGATGGTGCGCTCGTTGGCCAGCGAGAACCGCGGGTCGGGCTCCGTGCCCCTCTCGTAGACCCAGCGCGGGAAACGCTCGCGGCTCACGTCGACGTGCCTCCTTCGTCTCTGCGGGTGCTGCCGACATCCTCCCGCAGCAGGCGCGGGAGCGCTCAGGGCGGGTCGTTGACGAACCGGAGCTTCACGCGGACGTCGTCGAGCGGCACGACCAGCGTCGACCCGTGCGGCGACCACCTCTCGGGGACGAGGAAGAGGGAGCCCCCGCCCTCGACCAGCAGCCGCAGGCCGCGGTAGCGGTACCGGTACGCGCCGTCCCCGGCCGCGAGGTCCTCCTCCACCACGGCCGGGTCGCCCACCTCCAGCTGCTGCGGGGTGTCGACGACGACGGCGGGCAGGCCGCCCAGGTCGCGGGCGAGCGCCTTGGCCTGGCCCCGTCCCGTCCACTCCGCCACCGTGCCCGTGGCCCAGAAGAGCGAGGCGACCACCGTGAGCACCAGCAGCAGGACGGCGGTGCGCGCGGGGTCGGTGCCCGGCGTCGGCCCCTGCGTCCCGTCGGCGCCGGCGGCGTGCGCTGCCGTGGCCCGCCGCCGGTGGGACCAGGTGAGGCCGTACGCGAGGCCCGCCGACCCGACGCCGATCACGAGCGGGGTCACCAAGGGGTACGGGGCCCAGGCCGCGAGCGCCGGGTAGGCCACGATCAGCGCCACGCCGACCGCCAGCACGACGGCGCCGCCGACCGTCGACGCGAGCGTCCACCGGTGCACCACCGGCTCCGGTGCCCCCGCGAGCCGCCGCCGCAGCGTCGCGTCCGCGAGCACCAGCGCCGCCCCCACGAGCAGCACCGCGAGCATCGGCACCAGGAGCGGCTGCGGGCTGCGCATGACGAACTCCTGCGTGCTGTAGCCGAGCAGGTCGACGTCCACGCCGAAGTACAGGTACTGCGCGCGCGTCGTGACGTAGCCGAAGTAGAACAGGATCGCCGTGACGAACGTCGCCGGGGCGACCACCGTGCCCAGCACCGACCAGACGCGCGTCAGGACGCTCGGCTCGTGCGCGGCCGGTGACGACTGCTGGGTCACGGCAGCCCCTGTTCCTCGGTGGGCTTTTCGGTGGCCTGGTCTGTGGGCTCGTCGGTGGGCTCGTCGTTGGGCTCGTCGGCAGGTCCCGGCGTGACCTCGCCCTCCGGCGTCTCGGTCACCTCGTTCTCCGGCGCCTCGCTCGACTCCCCGGTCTCCGTCTCGCCCGGTTCGTCCGTCGCCGCTCCGGAGGACTCGACGGTCGCCGGGTCGCAGTCGTACCCGACGTCACCGGGCGGATGGCACATCGACCAGACGCTCCCGACCTCCAGGTCCTGTCGGAGCTGGTCGCACTCTCCCTGGGTGCTGCAGGTGGCGGTCGCGTCGAACGAGACGTCGACCAGCTCGGTCCCCGGATCGGGCGGCAGCACGGCGACCCCGCACGAGAGGTTGCCGGGCTCGAGCGTCACGCCGGCGCACGGCTCCCCGCACTCCGCACCGGCCAGCGCGGCGCCCGCGGTCCGCACCGTCACCTGCACGATCTCCACGGTCACACCGGCGGGCAACCCGTCCGTCTGGATCGAGGCGAGCCCGCACCACGCGTCGCCGACGAGCACGAAGTCCTGGCCACCCATGAGGAGGCCGGGGAGGTCGGCTTGGGCCTTGCCGCCCGCCTGCGGCAGCGGTTCCTCGAGGTCCTCCCCCGCGTCGGCGCCGACGGTGTCGTCGTCGCCCTCGTCGCTGGCGCCGTCGCCCTCGTCGCCGGGCACCGTCGCCTCGGACGTCGTCCCGCCCGTCGCCGTGCCGCCGCCGTCGTCGACCGACGGCTCCCCGCCGTCCCCGCACGCTGCCGTCACCAGGACCAGCAGGACCGTCAGCGCACCCAGTCCTCGTCTCATGTCGCCCTCCCGGGAGCACCGGGCCGCGTCGTCGCGGTCAGAGGGCTCCGCGCGGTGCCGCGCGTCGTCCTACCCGTGGAGAGCGCGCGCGATCCCGCACTGATACCCACCCCTCGACCGCACCCCGTGTCGGCGCCCGTCGGTAGCGTGCCCGGCATGCGCGCCGACTTCCTCGCCCTGCACCGCCCCGGCGACCCGCTGCTGCTGCCGAACGCGTGGGACGCCGGGTCGGCACGGGTCCTCGCCGCCCTCGGCTTCGCCGCCGTCGCGACGACGAGCAGCGGGTTCGCCGCGACGCTCGGCCGGCCCGACGGCGCCGTCACCCGGGACGAGGCCCTCGCGCACGCCGCCGCGCTCGCGGCCGCCGTCGACGTCCCCGTGAGCGCGGACCTGGAGAACGGGTTCGCCGACTCCCCCGCCGACGTCGCCCGCACGGTCGCGGAGGCCCGTGACGCCGGCCTTGCCGGGGGCTCCGTCGAGGACGCGACCGGGCGCGACGACGAGCCCCTCTACGACCGCGCCCTCGCCGTCGAGCGCGTGGCCGCCGCGGCCGAGGCGGCCGGCGACCTGGTGCTCACGGCCCGCTGCGAGAACCACCTGTACGGCCGGGACGACCTCGCCGACACGATCGCGCGGCTGCAGGCCTACCAGGAGGCCGGCGCCCACGTGCTGTACGCCCCCGGGCTGCGCGACGCCGCAGCGATCGCGACCGTCTGCCGCGAGGTCGACCGGCCCGTCAACGCCCTGCTCGTCGCGGGCGGGCCCACGCCCCAGGAGCTGGCCGACGCCGGGGTCGCGCGGATCTCCGTCGGCGGCACGTTCGCCTGGAACGCCCTGTCCGCGCTGGTCGACGCCGCCCGCGAGCTCCAGGCCGGCGGGGTCGGGTTCCTCGACCGCACCGGCCCGGCGCGCGACGTGATGCCGCAGGCGTTCCGGGGCTGACCGCCCGCGGCCTCCAGGCCGCGACCGCCAGGAGGCGGCGAGCGGTCAGGGAACGAGGCGCTGGGTGATCGCCGACTCCTCGGGCCCGTGCTGGACGCGGGCGAGCGCCCCGTTCACCAGCGCGAGGTACGGCGGCACGTGCCCGCACTCGACGTCCGCGAGGAGCGGGATCCCCAGGTCCCCCAGCGCGTCCCGGACCGCGTCGTGCTGGGTGAAGCCGTCCCCGTCGGGCGCGTGCGTGCGGCTCACCAGCACCGCGTTCGCCGCGTCGAACCAGCCCGCGTGGCGCATCGCCCACAGGGCCCGGCCGACCGCGAACGCGTCCCACTCCAGGATGTCGAGGTAGACGACCAGGCCCTCCGGCGCGTGCTCCGCGGCGAACCGGGCCACGTCGCCGTAGGGCGTGCCCGCGAGGAGCGAGACCGTCTCCAGGCAGCCGCCGATCACCCGCCCCTGGACATCGACCGGCGCGGCCGGGTCCTCGCCGTCGAGACGCAGCCAGGAGCCGGCGGCGTCGAGCGTCCACGTCGACACCTGGGGCTCGTTCTCGTAGTCGTCCCAGCCGGACGAGCGGTACCGCCGCGGCGAGCGCTGCACCAGCTCCTCCCCCTCCTGCGCCGCCGAGGCGACCTCCCACCAGCCGAGCAGGCCGGCGGGCACGTCGTACGGCGTGTCCATGAGGTTCTGGCCGTGCAGCGTGGCGACGCCGGTGCGCAGCGTGAGGGGCAGCTGGACCGTCGAGACGTCGGAGTACCCCACCAGCCACGTCGGGTCCGCGGCGAGCGCGTCCCAGTCGAGTCGTCCCAGCAGGTCCGTCGCCAGCTCCCCGCCCCACGGCGGCACGACGGCGCGCACGGCCGGGTCCGTGAGCATCGTCGTGAGTTCCGCCGCGCGCACGTCCGCCGGGGCGCTGACGATCCCCTCGCCCGTGGGCGTCTCGCCGAGACGGACGTCGTAGCCCTTCGCGCGCACGACGTCGGCGGCGTGCAGCAGTCGCCGGTGGAGCGGGGTCGCGACACCCGCCGACGGCGCGGTGACGCCGATCGTGTCGCCGGGGCGCAGGGGGCGGGGGTAGCGGATCGTCATGGCCGGACTCTGCCCGAGCGCCGGACACCGGGCAACGGGATTCGCGGGCCTCGACGGTTTTCCACAGGTGCGTATCGGGCCTGGTGCGGGGTCGGGTTCCTCGCTAGGCTCGAACACATGTTCGAGCCATGGCACGAACACAGGCTCTGACTCTCGCTCGACGTCGAGGAGGTGACGCGGGGATGTCTGCCGCAGTGCTCGAGCAAGCGCTCGACGACCTGCCGGTCGTCACCACGCCGTGGGACGACGTGCTCTCCCCGGTCGGCCCGACGACGGTCCACGACGTCTCGGTCGCCCTGGACGACCTGGCGCGGATCCAGGCGCGACTCGACGCCCTGGAGGGCAAGAAGCTCCTGGCCGTCGAGCGAGCGCGCCGGGCCGCCGCGCGGTGCGAGCCCGACCTGCTGGCGGGCGAGCAGCTGCGGGTGCTGCGTGCGGGTACGGCGCGTCAGCACGAGCTGGCCCGCCGCGCGTTCGTGGCGGACGTCGCGACCACGCTGCGGGTCGGCGAGCGGCAGGCGGACCACCTCGTCGAGACCGCACGGACCCTGACCTCGTCCGGTTCCGCCACGCTCGCCGAGCTGTGCCGCGGCCGGATCGGCGCCCGCCACGCGACGGCGATGGCCGACGTCCTCGCCGACCTCCCCGACGCCCAGGCTCGAGCCGCCGTCCAGGCCGAGGCGCTCCCGCGGGCGGCGACGGCGACGCTGGCCCAGTTCCGTGCCTTCCTGCGCCGTGCCCGGGACCGTGCGCACCCTGAGCCGTTCGAGCGACGGCACCAGAGGGCGTCCGCGAAGCGCGCCGTGTTCGTCGACCCCGCGGCCGACGGCATGGCCTGGCTCAGCGCCTACCTCCCCGCCACGACCGCCCACGCGGCCCACGACCGCCTGACCACCGCAGCACGCACCGCCCGAGAGGCCGGAGACGATCGCACCGTGGGCCAGCTCCGCGCCGACGCGTATGCCGCTCTCCTGCTGGCCGGAACCGAGGCCTCGCCCGGTCCCCACCCCGACACGGTGACGCGCTCCGGTGCGCAGGTGTCCGGCACCGGTGCGGCGCGGCCCGGAGAAGGGCTGGCGGCACAGCTGGTCGCAGGTCTCGTACCGGACCTTGCCGACCATGCCCGCAGAATCACGCCGCGGGTACGGGTCACTGTGCCGGTGCTGACGTTGCTCGGCCGTTCGGGCGAGCCGGCCGAGCTGACGGATCACGGCGCGATCGACCCGGGGGTCGCGGCGTTCCTCACAGCCCGGGCGCCCTCGTTGCGCCGCCTGCTCGTCGACCCGGTGTCGGGCACGCTGCTGTCCGCCGACCCTGGCACGTACGCCGTCCCTGCGGCACTGCGCACCTACCTCGAGGCGCGCGACGGCACCTGCCGCTTCCCGGGCTGCACCCGCCCGGCCGCCCGCTGCGACGTCGACCACACGGTCGCGTGGGCCGACGGCGGGCGCACCACGGTCGACAATCTCGCCCACCTGTGCCGGCGCCACCACGTGCTCAAGCACGAGACGCAGTGGCAGGCACGGCAAGAGGCCGATGGCACGCTCGTCTGGACGTCACCGACGGGACGCATGTCCCGCGACCCGGTCGCCGATCCTGTCGATCTCACCGGGCGCGAGCTCATCCCACCGGAGCCCGTGGACCTGACGGACCCGCCGTTCTGACGTGCTCGGCGCGCACCCTCAACCCTGCGCACCCTCAACCCTGCGCACCCTCAGCCCTCGGGGAGAAGCGTGTCCGTGCTCCGGTGTCCCGGCCAGGATCGTGTGGTGTTCAGCCGCATCTTTGCGGCCGCGGCAACCGTCAGGTCGACGCCGGTGGTGTTCGCGAGGGCGCACAGGTTCCAGATCACGTCGAACATCTCCAGCCCGAGGGCAGCCTTCGCCTCCTCGGCCTCGGCTGCCCCCGCGGCCTGCAGGGCGCGCACGGCGTCGGCGACCTCCCCGACCTCGGACACGAGGTGCAGCATCCGGGCCGCCGGATCGCTCTGGTCCCAGCCGTGGGCGGTGCTGAGCTGCCGGGCGTTCTCGCAGATCTCGTCGAGCGTCATGGCACTGGACGCTAGACCCGGCCACGCTCAGAGCATCCCGCGCTCGCGGGCGACGGCGGCGGCCTCGGTGCGCGACTGGGTGCCGAGCTTGGTGTTGATGTGCGCCAGGTGGGACTTCACGGTGGCGACGGAGACGAAGAGCTCGCGCGCGATGGCGTCGTTCGACCGGCCGGCGGCGACGAGGCGCAGCACCTCGAGCTCGCGGGCGCTGAGGGTCACTCCCGGCGAGCGCATGCGGCCGAGGAGCCGACGCTGCACGTCGGCGCCGAGGGTGACCTCGCCGGCGGCGGCGGAGCGGATGGCGCGGGCCAGCTCCTCGGTGGGCGCGTCCTTGAGGAGGTAGCCCGTCGCCCCGGCCTCGACGGCGGCGAGGATGTCGGCGTCGGTGCCGTAGGTGGTGACGACGAGCACGGGCGTCGCGTGCCGGTGCACCACGGTGCCGGTCGCCTCCGCACCGCCGAGCCTCGACCGCCCCGGGCCGGCGTCGCCGAACCGCAGGTCGAGCAGGACGACGTCGGCCCGGCCGCCGGCGTCGAGCCAGGCGAGGAGGTCCTCGGCGGTGCCGGTCTCGTGCACGACGCGCATGTCCGGCTGCCCGTCGACCACGGCCCGCAGCCCGGCCCGCACCACGGGGTGGTCGTCGGCGAGCACGACGTCGATCATGGCTCCTCCACCTCCACGGGCAGCGTGACCGCCAGGGCGGTGCCCGCGCCGGGCGACGACTCGAGCGCGACGCTGCCACCCAGCTCCTGGGCCCGCGACCGGACGGACGGCAGCCCGAAGCCGCGACCGGTGGCCCCCGCGGCGCGCGCGACGGCCTCCGGGTCGAACCCGCGCCCGTCGTCGACGACGTCGAGGGTGACGGTGTCCCGCTCGTAGGTGAGCGTGAGCCGGGCGCGGCCGGCCTCGGCGTGCTGCACCACGTTGGCGAGGGCGGACTGGGCGATGCGCAGCAGCGCCGTCTCGACGGGCACGGGCAGGGGCCGCACGTCGCCGGCGGTGTGCACGGAGACGTCCAAGGGCTGCCGCGCCGCCACGCCGCGCAGCGCGGCGACGAGGGTGGTGCGGTCCAGGTCGCGCGGCGTGAGGTCCTGCACGACGCGGCGCGCCTCGGCGAGGCTGTCGCGGGCGGCGCCGCGTGCCTGGCCGACGAGGTCACGGGCCCTGTCGTCGTCGGTGCCGACCGCGTCGTCGGCGGCGCGCAGCAGCAGCTCGATCGCGGACAGGGACTGGGCCAGGGTGTCGTGGATGTCGCGCGCCAGGCGGGCCCGCTCGTCCGTGACGGCCCGCTCCCGCTCGGCCTGCGCGAGGTGCTGGCGCACCTGGGTCAGCTCGTCGACGGTCCGCTGCCGCGTCTGCGACTCGCGGACGAACGCCTCGATCCCGAGCACGACCCCGACGGCGACCGCCGCACCGAGCACGGGGCCCAGCACGAACCCGGTCCACGGGTCGTCGGCGTCGGCCTGCACCAGCAGCCCCTCCGCGACGGCGAGCACCGTCGTGGCGGCCACCGCGACGACGCCGCGGTGCGGCCCGAGCACGTGCATCTGCAGGATCATCAGCGGGAACGCGAGCCAGAGGGCGGCGGGCGAGAGCCACAGCAGCACCACCCACGGGACCACGAGGGCGGCGATCCACGCGGTGTCGGGCCACCAGGCGCCGCGCGGGGTGTCGACGGAACGGTCGTGCACCCGCACCGCCCGGCGCCCCGCGACGTAGACGGCGACGAGCACGGCCGCGACAGCCGCCGACGCCCACGTCCGCCCCGGCGGGGCCTGCAGCACGGCGACCACGGCGAGCGCCGCGAGCAGGACGTCGAGCCCCAGGATGAGGGCGCGCGTCGCCGACGGCTGGGGGCGGTGGATCACCCCGTCCACGGTAGCCGCGCCGCGGCGCGGCGCATCGTCCAAAAGGTGGAGCGGCCCGGCCACCCTTCGGCGCCGCAGGATCCCCCCGGCTCCCGATGATCGCGGGCGGCCCGGCGCGGAGGCTGGAGGCATCCCCGTCCCCGTCGACCCGTGGAGGTCCTCCCGTGTTCGTCGCCCTGCGCGATCTCCAGCATGCCCGCGGCCGCTTCGTCCTCATGTCCGTGGTGATCGTGCTGATCACGTTCCTCGTCACGTTCCTCGCGTCCCTGACGGCGGGCCTGGCCCGTGAGTCGACGTCGGCGGTCACCGACCTGCCCGCCGACCACCTCGCGTTCTCCATGCCCGCCGCCGGCGACTCCCCCGAGTTCACGGCGTCGCGCGTGACGAGCGACCAGTGGGAGGGCTGGGCGCAGGTGCCGGGCGTGGAGTCCGCCGAGCCGCTGGGCCTGGCCACGACGCGCGCCGGCTCGGACAGCACGACGGCGTCGGTCACCGCGCTGGGCGTGGCCGACGGCTCCCACCTGGTGCCGGGCACGGGCGACGTCGAGCCGGGCACGGTCGTGCTCACGCCGGGCGCGGCCGACGCCCTGGGCGCGCGGACCGGCGACACGGTCACCCTGGGCGGCGCCGACCTCACGGTCGCGACGACCGTCGACGCCGACGAGTCCTTCTCGCACACCCCGGTCGTGTGGACCACGCTCGACGACTGGCAGGCGGTCGGCGCACGCGGGGCCGGCGGCGACGACGTCGCGACGGTCGTGGCGCTCAGCGCCTCCGACGACGGCCCGACGGACGCCGCCCTGGCCGACGCGGACGCCTCGCTCGGCACGACGACGGTCACGACGTCGGACGCGCGCTCGGCGGTGGCGTCGTTCGCCGGGGAGAACACGTCGCTCACGACGATGCAGGCGTTCCTGCTGGCCATCTCCGCGCTGGTGGTGGGCGCGTTCTTCACCGTGTGGACCATCGGCCGGTCCGGGGACGTCGCGGTGCTCAAGGCGCTCGGCGCCTCCACCCGCTACCTGCTGCGCGACGCGCTCGGGCAGGCCGCCGTGCTGCTGGTCGGCGGCGTGGCGGTGGGCACGGGGCTCACGGTCGCGGGCGCCTCGTTGCTGCCCGACGTCGTCCCGGTGGTCGTGACGGCCGGGACGACGCTCGTGCCCGCCGCCGCCCTGGTGCTGCTCGGCCTGGCGGGAGCCGCCGTCTCGATCGCGCGCATCACCCGCATCGACCCGCACGCCGCGCTCGCGGCGCGCTGACCCGCTGACACCCCGACGACCCGGAGGACCTCATGGACCTGCACCTCGACCACGTCACCCTCGTCTACCCCGACGGCGACGGCACGCTCACCGCCGTGGACGACGTCGACCTCGCCGTCCCGGCCGGCACGACGACGGCCCTGCTCGGCCCGTCCGGGGCGGGCAAGTCCAGCCTGCTGGCCGTGGCCGCCGGGCTGACCAACCCGACCCGCGGCACGGTCCGGTTCGGCGAGGACGTCGTGTTCACGCCCACGACGACGGTGGCCGACGCGACCCGCGCGCGCCTGGACCGCATCGGCATGGTGTTCCAGTCGCCGCAGCTGCTGGGCTCGCTCACCGCGCTGGAGCAGCTGGAGCTGCACGCGCACCTGCGGGGCCGCCGCCCCTCGAGCGTGCGGGCGCGGGCCCTCGAGCTGCTCGACGCCGTCGGCGTGGCCGACCACGCGGGCAAGCGGCCCGCGCAGCTGTCGGGCGGGCAGCGGCAGCGCGTCGCGATCGCGCGCGCCCTGGTCGGGCGTCCCGAGGTGCTGCTGGTCGACGAGCCGACGTCGGCCCTCGACCACGAGCGCGGCACCCGCGTGGTCGAGCTGATCACGGGCCTGGCCCGCGAGACCGGCGCGGCCACGCTGCTGGTGTCGCACGACGCGTCCACCCTGGCCTCCGTCGACGCCACGGCCCGGATGCTCGACGCGCGGCTCGAGCCGGCCGAGGTCGGCGCCGTCTAGCAGCTCGGGCAGGGCTCCTGCGCACGCCGCGGGCGCAGGGCGAGGCGCGCGGCGGCCGCGGCCCCCGCAACCCGCTCGCCCCAGGTCGCCCGCCGGAGCCGCACGCGGAACGTGCTCGCGGCGGCGGCGTCGGAGGTGACCGCGCCGACCTTCTCCGGCGCGCACCGGCCGTACTTCGCCAGGTACGCGTCGTCGAGCAGCGCGTGCAGCTCGGGTGCCACCTCGGCGAGCACCACCGGCTGGCGGGTGCCGTCGACCTGGAGGTGCGCCCGCCCGCCGCCGGCACGCCGCGCGGCGTCGGGCGCGGAGCGCACGTACAGGTCGTGGCCCAGCTGCACCACCCAGCCGCGCCAGGGCCGGCCGGGTTCGCGGGCGACGTCCACCTGCACGGCGGTCGCGGCCTCGAGGGCCTCGAGGACGTCCAGCTCGTGGAGGAAGGCGGCGGCGCGCGTCAGGAGGGTCACGACGGGTCGAACAGTGACCTGGGCCACGGGTATTCCGGCGGGCGCCCGCCGGAGGTCACCAGTCCAGCGGGTCCCGCGAGATCGGGCAGGTCATGCAGTGCCCGCCGCCGCGCCCGCGGCCGAGCTCCGCGCCGACGATGGTGATGACCTCGACACCGGCGCGGCGCAGCGCCGCGTTGGTCAGCGTGTTGCGGTCGTAGGTGAAGACGACGCCGGGCTCGAGGGCGACGGCGTTGTTGCCGGAGTCCCACTGCTGGCGCTCGGAGGCGTACGCGTCGCCCGCCGTCTCCACGACGCGCAGCTTCGGCAGCCCGAGCGACCGGGCGACGACGTCGACGAACGGGGTGTCGCCCTCGTCGGTGACCTCCACGCCGGGCGACGCGTCCGACGGCCGGAGCGTGAAGGCGTGGATGCCGTCGACGATCGTGGGGTGCACGGTGACGAGGTCGCGGTCGGCGAACGTGAACACGGTGTCCAGGTGCATCGCGGCGCGCAGCCGCGGCATCCCCGCGACGACGACCTGCTCCACGTCGCCGCCCTCGAACAGCGCCTTGGCGAACTGGGTGATGCCCTGGCGCGACGTCCGCTCGCTCATGCCCACGAGCACCGTGCCGTTCCCGACGGGCATGACGTCGCCGCCCTCGATCGTGGCCTGCGCCCAGTCCTGCTCCGGGTCGCCCCACCACACCCGCGAACCGACGTACTCGGGGTGGAAGGAGTAGATCGCCTTCATCAGCAGCGTCTCGTCCTTGCGCGCCGGCCAGTACAGCGGGTTGAGCGTGAGGCCGCCGTAGATCCAGCAGGTCGTGTCGCGCGTGTACAGGGTGTTGGGCAGCGGCGGCAGCAGGTACTCGGGGGTGCCGGTGGACTCGCGGGCCAGGTTCACGTAGTCGCTGCGGAAGTCCTCGGGCAGGTCGTGCGTCGAGAGCCCGCCGATGAGGAAGCGCGACAGCTCCCGGTCGGTCAGGGACTCGAGGTATCCCCGCGTGCCCTCCACCAGGCCGAGCCCCACCTGGTTCGGCACCACCTTGCGGTCCAGCAGCCAGGACCGCGCCTGCGGGATCGCCATCGTCTGCGCCAGCAGGTCGTGCAGCTCGACCACCTCGACACCCCGGTTGGTGAGCTTGTTGACGAAGTCCAGGTGGTCGCGCTGCGCGGACTCCACCCACATGACGTCGTCGAACAGCAGGTCGTCGGAGTTCGTGGGGGTGAGCCGCTCGTGGGCGAGCCCGGGCGAGCAGACCAGCACCTTGCGCAACCGGCCGACCTCCGAGTGGACGCCGTGGGCCGGGGCGGCGGGCTGCGCGGACGGTGCGGTGGTCATGGGGAGAACCTTTCGGTCGGACGACGGACGGTGCGGTCGGTGGTGACGGTCAGATCGAGATCCAGCCGGCGGCGAGGCCGATCACCGCGAGGACGGCGATCGCGACCACGACGACGAACAGCGCCAGCTCGGCGGGGTTGAAGACCCGGCGCCCCTGCTCGCGCCGCGTCATGACGAACAGGACGGTCGCGGGCGCGTAGAAGAGGAACGAGACCAGCACGAGGCTCAGGCCGGCCGCGAAGACGAGGAAGGCCGTGTAGACCGTCGCCAGGACCGTGACGACCAGGTCCCCGCGCAGCGTGGACGGCGGCGCGCCGTCGTAGGTCTCCCGCGTGGCGCGCAGCTTCACCGCGTAGAGCGCGGCGAGCAGGAACGGGATGAGCGTCATGACGGCGGTCATGTCGAGCGCGAAGTCGAACGCGTCCTCGGAGAAGTACGTGAGGACCAGCACGACCTGCGACAGGGACGTGCTCAGCAGCAGCGCGTTGACGGGCACGTCGCGGTCGGTCGACCGGGTGAGGAAGCGCGGCATGTCGCGGTCCTTGGCGGCGACGAACAGCACCTCCGCCGCCATGAGCGTCCATGCGAGGTACGCCCCCAGCACCGAGATGATGAGGCCGACGCCGACGAAGACGCTGCCCCACTCGCCGACGGCCGCCTCGAGCACCCCCGCCATCGACGGCTGTCGCAGCTCGGCGATCTCGCTCATCGGCATGATGCCGTAGGACACGATCGTCACCGACGCGAAGATGGCGAACACGCTGACGAAGCCGAGGATGGTGGCACGGCCGACGTCCTCGCGGCGCTTCGCGTGCCGGGAGTAGACGCTCGCGCCCTCGACGCCGAGGAACACGAAGACCGTGACCAGCATCGTGCCGCGCACCTGGTCGAACAGGGAGCCCGCGTAGTCGGCGCCGCCCCAGTTCTCCGCGAACGCGCTGGGGTCGAAGACGAACAGCGCCAGCAGGACGAAGACGATGATGGGGATGATCTTGGCGACGGTGACGATCCGGTTGATCGCCGTCGCCTCCTTGATCCCCCGCCGCACCAGCAGGAAGAACAGCCACAGGCCGACGGTGGACAGCGCGAGCGCGAGCACCGTGTCGCCGGCGCCGAGGGCGGGGATCCACTGCCCCAGCGTCGACATGATGAGCACCCAGTAGGTGACGTTCCCGACGCACGCGCTGGCCCAGTAGCCGGCGGCCGCGAAGAAGCCCGTGTACTCGCCGAAGCCCGCCTTCGCGTACGCGTAGACGCCGGCGTCGAGGTCGGGCTTGCGCATCGCGAGCCGCTGGAACACGAACGCCAGCATCAGCATGCCCGCGCCCGCGACGACCCACGCGATGAGGGCGCCCATGACGCCCGTCTCCTGGGCGAACCGGCGCGGCAGCGAGAACACCCCGGCGCCGACCATGGACCCGACGACCATCGCGGTGAGGGTCAGCAGCGACACCTTCGCCGTCGTGCCGGTCCCCGACGTCGTCTCCTGGTGCGCCATCTGTCGTGTCCTCCTGAGGTCGGACCTACCGGGTGCTGCGGCCGATCGTTCCACCGTCGCGCCTGGTCCGCGCGTCGGCCGTGCGATCCACCTTGCGTGCGACGGCGTCCAGGAGGTCGCCCGCGGGGATGCGCAGGGTGCCGGTCCAGGAGGGCAGGACGCCGGCCCTGGCCGCGCCGAGGACGAGCCCCGCGACGGCCAGCCCGAGCAGGACCGGCCAGACCGCGCCCCAGGCCGTCACGGCGTCGAGCCCGGGCACCTTCTCCGGCGGCAGCCAGAGCCACGCCAGCACCCAGGTGCCGACCGTGCCGCCGACGGCGAGCACGACCCACGACCACAGCCCGCCGTCGGGCGCGGCCGGGCCGGGGTGGCCCGACGCCCGCAGCAGCACGAGGGCGCGAAGGAGCAGCAGCGTCGACACGGTCGCGACGAACGGGAGCACCGCGGTGACGTCGACGAGGAACGGCGCCTCCCCCACGGCCCGCTTGGCGGCGTACTTGGCCACGGCGCCGCTGCCCAGGGGCGCGCCGGTGATCGCCAGGGCGAGCACGAACGCGCCGCCCAGCACCACGGCTCGGGCGCGGCCGGCGCCGTAGCGTTCCCAGACCTCCACCGCCATGATCAGCCCGCCCTTCGCCATGCCGTGGTGCACCGCGTAGACGACGGCGGTGAGCACGCACGCCTCGGCCAGGTCGGGGGCCCCGAGGGCCACCCCGACGACCATGGCGAGGAACCCCATCTGGCCCACGGTGCTGTAGGCGAGGGAGACCTCGGGGTCGTCGGTGAGGACGCCCGGCACGAGCACGCCGAACGCTCCGACGAGCGCCGCGACCACCAGCAGGGTGCCCCAGCCGGGCATCGCCTCGTGCCCCAGCGGGAGGAAGCGGAGCCAGCCCACCAGGCCGACCTTCACCACGGTGCCGCTCAGCACGGCCCCGACCGGCACGGACGCGGCCGCCTCGTCGATCGGCAGCCACCCGTGCAGCGGGAAGGTGGCGGCCTTGATGCCGAACCCGAGCAGGAGGAGACCCACGACCACCCCGCCCGTGGGGGCGGCGGCGACGGCCGCAGGGGCGTCGGCCAGGTGCAGCCCGCCGGCCGCGACCACGAGCACGACGGCGGCCGCGAGGACGACGTCGCTGGCCACCGCCAGGACGAGGTAGAGCCGGCCCGCGCGCCGCGCCGTCGTCGTGCGGGGGTGCAGGATCAGCCGGTGCGCGGCGACCGTCGTCACCACGCACCCGGCGAGGAACGTCACCGCGTCGGCGGCGACGAGCACCGTCGCGGTGCCGACGAACGCGACGAGCAGCAGCCCGCTGCGCGACGCCGTCCGCGCGTCCGCGGACCGCGCCGTGAGGGCGAGCGCCGCGGCGTACAGCACCCCGACGAACAGGAGCAGCGGCCTCCCCACGACGTCCAGCTGGAGGGCCGCGCCGCGGACGGGGCCGAGCAGGTCCACCACCACGACCGGGACGAGGGCGAGCGGCGCCGCCCGGACCAGGCGGTCCGGCCCGAGGTCGGGCCCGTGCGACGACCGCACGAGGAGCACGACGGCCGTCACCGCCGGCACCGCGAGTGCGACGAGCAGCAGCCAGGTCATGGCGCCAGGGTGGTCAGGCGCCCGGCAGCGTGAGCGCCCCCGAGCGGACGGCCGCGACGACGCCGCCGTCGACGAGGAGGTCCGTGCCGGTGACGAAGGACGAGTCGGGCCCGAGCAGGAAGGCGACGGCCGCGGCGATGTCGTCGGGGCGCCCGAGGCGGCCGGTGCCGGACGCCTCGACCATCGCGCGCATCCCCGCCCCGGACTCGCCCTGGAGCTCCTGCTCCCCCATCGGGGTGACGATCACGCCGGGGCTCACGGAGTTCACGCGGGCGCCGCGCCGCCCCCAGGCGAGGCTGGCCGTCTGCACGCGCAGCTGGTTGGCGCGCTTCGCGATGCCGTAGGCCGCGCCCGGGTCGGCGACCGCGTCCCCGCGGAGGAACGGGAGGTCGAGCAGCGCGTCGGTGGGGGTGCGCGCGAGCGCCGCCTCCAGCTCGGCGGGGAGGCGGCCGACCGCCATCGACCCTGCCATGGACGCGATGACCACGCCGGCGCCGCCGTGCGCGACCACGGCGCCGAACTCGTCGAGGCTGTGCGCGACGCCCAGCAGGTCGACGGCCAGGATCGGGCCCACCGCCGCCTGCGTCGGCGAGAGCCCCGCGGTGTGCACGACGGACGTCACGGGCCCGAGCGACGCGGCCTCCGCGGCGAGCTCCGCCACCGACTCGCGCTCGGACACGTCGACGACGCGCGCCCGCACGTCGTGGGTGCCGCCGAGCGCGTCGGCCACGCGGGTCACCGCCTCGTCGGAGAAGTCGGCGAGCAGCAGCGTCCGGCCCGGCGGCGTGCGGCGCGCGATCTCCTCCCCCATCCCGCCGACCCCGACGACGACCGTCACCTCGCTGCTCGCCATGCGCCGCTCCCTCGCTCGCCCTCGTCGGCACGGTCCCCGTGCCGTCGTCCGCCATCCTCCCCCGGTGGGGTCAGCCGTGCGCGAGCACCTCGAGGGCCACGACCGCCACCCCGAGCACCACCTCGGCCAGCAGGAGGAGCCACTTCTGCCAGGTGGGGATCGCCGCGCGCCGCACGGCCACGTACCCGACGAGGCCGAGGCTCGCGACCAGCGCGACGGTCGAGGCGGTGAGCGCGCCCGCCGTCGTCCACGTCCCGCGCCCGGCCAGCCACAGGAACACGAGCGGCAGCACGACGACGCCGCCGGCGCTGGAGACCACGCCCACCATGTGGCGGCTCTCGGCGCGCGTCGGGAGGTGGTTGTGCACCACGACGTGCGACACGAGGTCGGCGAGGAAGACGGCGAGGAGCGTGCCGCCGACGGTGATGACCAGGGTGGTCGCCGCCCGGCCTGGCGTGAGGCCCTCGACGTGCCCCCGGAGCGCCAGCACCACCGCCAGCGCCGCGAAGGTGACGTACACGCGTTCCTTGAGGCGGTCGGCCCGCTGGTCCGGCGTGAGCTGGTCGCGACGGCGCCTGCGGCGCTCGCGACGGTCGGTCGCTCGGCTCATGCGTGCACGGTAGGCCCCGTGGTCGGATGTTGACACGCGGGCGCGGTCCGGGCATCCTCGAGAAACGACTCAATTTGAAGCGCTTCAAAGTAGAAGTGGGAGAACGATGACGACCTCGACGGCACCGGGAAAGATCCCGGGCAGGACCTGGTACCGCACCACGGTGGCGGGCATGGCGTCGTACCTCGACGCCGGCGCGATCATCACCACCGGCACGGCGCTGGTGCTGTACAAGGAGCCGCTGGGCATCAGCGACGCGCAGTTCGGCCAGTACTCGGCCCTGCTGACGTTCATGATCGCGGCGGGCGCGCTGGTCGGCGGCCGCCTGGCCGACCTGTTCGGCCGCAAGCGCGTCTTCCTCGCCACGATGGCGGTGTACGTCGCCGGCGCGGCGGTCCTCGTGGCCGCGCCGGGCACCGGGGCGCTGTACGCCGGCGTCGTGCTGCTCGGCCTCGCGGTCGGCGCGGACCTGCCCGCGTCGCTCGCGATGATCGCCGAGGAGGCGCCGCCCGAGCACCGCGGCAAGCTGATCTCGTTCTCCCACATCCTGTGGCTCGTCGGCATCATCGCCGCGCAGCTGTTCGGCATCGTCGTCGGCGGCATGGGCATGACGGGCGGCCGGATCATGTACGGGCAGCTCCTGGTGCTGGCCCTCGTCGTGCTGGTGCTGCGGGCCGGGATGCCGGAGTCGTCGCGCTGGCAGGCCGCGCACGCGGGCGCCGCGGCCAGCGACCCGGGCGCCGACGCCGTCGACCTCGGCACCCTCAAGCGGCTGCTGCACGGCCCGTACCTCATGCCGATGGTCGCCGTCGCGCTCTTCTACGCCCTGGTCAACGTCGGCGCGAACACCGGCGGCCAGTTCTCCACCCTCATGTACACGGAGATGGCGGGCTCCACGGTGCGGTTCGCGTCCACGGTCGGGTTCGTCACCTTCGCCATCGCGTTCGCGGCCACCTACGGGCTGATGCGGATCGTCGACGGCGCGCACCGCATGCGCTGGTTCGCCGTGATGGCCGTGTTCTACACCCTCGGCTACCTGGTCCCCGTGGTCTTCGGCGTCGAGGTCTGGACGCTCGTGACTATGGGCGTGGTCGGCTCCATCGCGGGCGCCGTCGCGGGCGAGCCGATGTTCAAGGTGTGGGCGCAGGAGCTCATCCCCACCACCTACCGCAGCACCGCGCAGGGCGTGATGATCGCGTTCACCCGCGTGGTCGCCGCCGTCGTCGCGCTGTGGACACCCACCCTGCTCGCGGCCAGCCCGAACGTGCTGTTCGTGTTCGTGGCGGTGTGCATCGCCGTGGGCGGCGTGATCGGGTACTTCTGGATCACCCGGTACCCGCGCGTCGCCGACGACGAGCCCGCCGCCCCGGCGACCACCACCCCCACCCCGATCGAGGGAGCCCGATGACCGTCCCCGCGCCCGTCCTGCGCGTCGAGCACCACCCGCAGCCCGCCCTCGGCGTCGGCGAGGACCGGCCCCGCCTGTCCTGGCACCTCGACGCCGCGCACGCGGCCTACCGGCAGGGCGCGTACGAGGTCGCGTGGCGCACGACGGCGCCGGACGGCACGGTCCTCGACGAGGCGACCGCCGTCGTCGACGGCTCCGCGCAGGTCCTCGTGCCCTGGCCGGGCGCGCCGCTCGCCCCCCGTGCCCGCGCCGAGGTGCGCGTGCGCACCCGGGACGGCGGCGCCGACGAGGAAGCGGGCGAGGCGGGCTGGGGACCGTGGAGCGAGCCCGTCGTCGTGGAGCGCGGGCTGACGGCGGCCGGCTGGACCGCCGAGCTCGTCGGGCCCGGGTACGACGAGGGCCCGGTCGAGAGCCGGCGCGCCCCGCTGCTGCGCCGCGGGTTCGACGTCCCCGGTGACGCCGTGCGGTCCGCGCGCCTGCACCTCACCGCGCACGGCCTGGTCGAGGCGGAGCTCAACGGGCGGCGCGTGGGCGCCGACGAGCTGGTGCCCGGCTGGACCCCCTACGACGACCGCCTGCGCGTGTCCGTCTACGACGTCACGGACCTCGTGCGCCCGGGCGAGAACGCCCTCGGCGCGTGGCTGGCCGACGGCTGGTTCCGCGGCCGGTACGGCTTCGAGGGCGGCCACCGCGACCTGTACGGCGACCACGTGGGCGTGCTCGCCCAGCTCGAGGTGGTCACCGACACGGGCACGGTCGTGGTGGGCAGCGACGCGTCGTGGCGCAGTGCCCCGGGCCCGCTCACGCGCGCCTCCCTGTACGACGGCGAGACCTTCGACGCGCGCCTGCTGCCCGCGGGCTGGTCGGAGCCCGGCTTCGACGACGCCGCATGGGCGCCCGTCGTCGTGCACCCCCTGGACCGCGCCGTGCTCGCGGCCCCCGACGGCCCGCCGGTGCGCTGCACGGGCGAGCTCGCGCCCGTGAGCGTGACCCGTGCGCCCGGACCGGACGGCGAGGACGGCTGGCTCGTCGACTACGGGCAGAACCACTCCGGCCGCCCCCGCCTCGTCGTGCCGGCCGCCCCCGCCGGGACCGTGGTGCGCGTGCGGCACGCCGAGGTGCTGCAGGACGGCACCCTCTACACGCGCACGCTGCGGGAGGCCGCCGCCACCGACGAGGTCGTGCTCGACGGTGAGGCCCTCACCTGGGAGCCGCGGTTCACCGTGCACGGCTACCGGTACGCGCACGTCACGGGCTGGCCGGGCGAGGACGCCCCGGCGATCGTCTCCCGCGTGCTGCACAGCGACATGGCCCGCACGGGCTGGTTCGCCAGCAGCGACCCGGCGCTGGACCGCCTGCACGAGAACGTCGTCTGGAGCCTGCGCTCCAACTTCGTCGACATCCCCACCGACTGCCCGCAGCGCGACGAGCGCCTCGGCTGGACCGGCGACATCCAGGCGTTCGCGCCCACCGCCGCGTTCCTCTACGACGTGCACGGGATGCTCGCCGACTGGCTGCGGTCGCTGTCGGCCGAGCAGCGGCGGTTCGACGGCACCGTGCCCGTGTACGTGCCGTGGATCCCCGGCGGCACGTACTGGCAGCCGTCGCAGGACATCGCCGGGTGGGGCGACGCCGCCACCCTCGTGCCCGAGGCGCTGCACCGCGACTCCGCCGACCGCGACCTGCTCGCGCGGCAGTACGCGAGCGCCGTCGCCTGGGTGGACAAGGTGGCCGGCCTCGCCGGGGCCGACCGGCTGTGGGACACCGGGATGCAGCTCGGCGACTGGCTCGACCCGACCGCCCCGCCCGAGGACCCGCTGCGCGCGCAGACCGACCCGTACCTCGTGGCCACGGCCTACCTCGCCCGCTCGGCGCGGGCCGTCGCGGACACGGCCCGCACGCTCGGGCGCGACGCCGACGCCGCCCGCTACGGGACGCTCGCCGACGAGGTCGCCGCCGCGTACCGCAAGCGCTACGTCGACAGCGGCGACGCGATGCACGACACCCAGACCGCGCACGCGCTGTCGATCGTCTTCGACCTGCTGGACGGCGACGACGCCCGCCGCCGCGCGGGCGAACGGCTCGCGGCCCTGGTGCGCGACGGCGGGAACACCGTCGGCACCGGGTTCGCCGGCACGCCGCTGGTCGCCGACGCCCTGAGCGGCACCGGGCAGCTCGACGCCGCGTACGCGCTGCTGCTCAGCCACGCGTCGCCGTCGTGGCTCGCCATGGTGGACCTCGGCGCCACGACCATCTGGGAGCGCTGGGACAGCATGCTCACGGACGGCACGGTGAACCCGGGCGAGATGACGTCGTTCAACCACTACGCCCTCGGGTCCGTGGCCGACTGGCTGCACCGCGTCGTCGCCGGCCTCGCCCCGCTCGAGCCGGGGTACCGCACCTTCCGGGTGGCCCCGCGGCCCGGCGGCGGGCTGACCCACGCCTCGGCCCGGCACGTCACGCCGTACGGCACCGCCGAGGTCGCGTGGCGGATCGAGGACGGCGCCGACGGCGAGGAGCTCGTGGTGCGCTGCGTGGCGCCCGTCGGCACCACCGCCGAGCTGGACGTCCCGGGCGCCCCGCCCGCCGTCGTCGGGCACGGGGAGCACGAGGTGCGCGTGCGCCGCGGCTGATCAGGCGCGGGCCCGCCGCTCGCGCGCCCGACCCACCGCCTTGACCACCTCGACGAGCAGGAAGACGACGACGGCCAGGCCGAGGGTCTTGCCCCACTCCTCGAGGCCGATGGGGGCGGCGTCGAACCAGTCGTGCATGAACGGCGTGTACACGAACACGCACTGCAGGCCGATCAGCGCGACCGCGGAGATCCAGATGACGCGGTTGCCCCGCAGCACGTCGACCGTGAGGCTCGACCGGTCCAGGAACCGGCAGTTGAACAGGTACGCCAGCTGGCCCAGCGCGAGCATGGTCACGGCCGTGGTCTGCGCCTCGGCGAGCGGAGCGCCCTGCGCCCGCTCGGCGTAGAAGACGAACAGCGTGGCGCCGCCGATGAGCAGGGACACGATGAGGATGCGGCGCACGAACACGGCGTCGAGGATCGACGCCTTCGGGTCGCGCGGGGGCCGCGACATGACGTCGGGCTCCGCCTTCTCGTACGCGAGGCCGAGGGACAGCGTGACGGCGGTGATCATGTTGATCCACAGCACCTGCACGGGCGCGAGCGGCAGCACCAGGCCGAACAGCACGGCCACGAGGATGACCAGCGACTGCGCGCCGTTGGTGGGCAGCAGGAAGAGCACGGACTTGCGGATGTTGTCGTAGATCCGCCTCCCCTCCTCCACGGCCCGCTCGATGGTCGCGAAGTTGTCGTCGGCGAGCACCACCTCCGCCGCGTCCTTCGTGGCCTCCGTGCCCTTGATGCCCATCGCGACGCCGACGTCCGCCTGCGTGAGCGCGGGGGCGTCGTTGACGCCGTCGCCCGTCATCGCGACCACCTCGCCGTGCGCCTGCAGCGCCGACACGATGCGGATCTTGTGCTCCGGGCTGGTGCGGGCGTACACGTGCACGTCCTGCACGACGGTGCGCAGCTGCGCGGTGCTCATCGCCTCCAGCTCGGCACCCGTGAGCACGGCGGGTCCCGCGCCGTCGGGACCGACCTCGTCGTGCACGATGCCCATCTCGCGGCCGATCGCCACCGCGGTCCCCGCGTGGTCGCCCGTGATCATCGTGACGGCGATGCCCGCGTCGCGGCACTGCGCGATGGCGTCGATCGCCTCCGGGCGCGGCGGGTCGACGATGCCGACCAGGCCGCACAGCTCCAGGTCGACGAGGGTGTCGGCGAGCGGGGTGGACGGCTCGGCGGACGGGTCGACGCGGCGGCGGGCCGCGGCCAGCACCCGCAGGCCCCGGCCTCCGATCTCGTCGATCTGCGCCTCCCAGAACGCGCGGTCGATCGGCTGCGCCGTGCCGTCCGGCGCGGTCTGCGTGATGCAGCGGTCCAGCACCCGGTCGGGCGCGCCCTTGAGGTGCACGACCTGCCCGCCGTCCGCGTCCCGGTCGAGGGTGGCCATGTACTTGTTCTCCGACTCGAACGGCACCAGGTCCTGCCGCGACCAGCCCGCGGTGTCGAAGCCGGCCTTCATGCCGAGGCTGCGCAGCGCGCCCTCCGTCGGCTCGCCCACCAGCCGCCAGTCCTCGCCCTGCTCGCCGGGCTCCCCCGGCACCACGCGGGCGTCGTTGCAGAGCATCATCGCGGCGACGACGGCGGTGAGGTCGCGGTCGTCGGCGAGGTCGGCGTGCCGCGACCCCTCGCCCACGAGCGTGAGCTCGCCGACGGGCGCGTACCCGGCCCCCGCGACGTCGAACGACCGGCCCGCGGTGCGCACCAGCCGCGCGGTCATCTCGTTCTTGGTCAGCGTGCCGGTCTTGTCGGAGCAGATCGTCGTGACCGAGCCGAGGGTCTCGACGGCGGGCAGCTTGCGCGTGATGGCGCGGCGGCGGGCCATCTGCTGCACGCCGAGCGCCAGGGTGATCGTCACCAGGGCGGGCAGGCCCTCCGGGACGGCGGCGACGGCGAACCCGATGGACGCGGACACCAGCTCCGGCACCGAGAAGTCGTGCACCACGCGCCCGATGACGACCATCACGACGGCCATGCCGAGGATGAGCACCGCGAGCAGCTTGCCGAACCGGTCGAGCTGCTTGGTCAACGGGGTCTCCAGGCTGGTGACCTCGGAGATCATCGTCTGGATGCGGCCGATCTCGGTGCGCTCGCCGGTGGCCGTGACCACGCCGACGCCCTGGCCCGCGGCCACGAGCGTGCCGGAGAACAGCATGCTGGTGCGGTCGCCCACCCCGGCGTCGGCGTCGACGGCGTCGACGCGCTTGCTCGCCGCGACCGACTCCCCCGTGAGCGCCGACTCCTCGACGCGCAGGTTGGTCGCCTGCAGCAGGCGCACGTCGGCGGGCACCCGGTCGCCCGAGCGTACGCGCACGACGTCGCCCGGCACGACGTCGTCGGCGTCGATCTTCGCCCAGGCGCCGTCGCGGCGGGCTTCGGCGTGCACGGAGAGCATCTGGCGGATGCCGTTCAGCGCGCTCTCGGCCCGCCCCTCCTGGATGAAGCCGATCGCCGCGTTCACCACCGCGACCAGCAGGATCACGGTGAAGTCGACCCAGTCGCCGAGGATCGCCTTGAGCACGGCGGAGACCAGCAGGATGTAGATGAGCACGTCGTCGAAGTGCACCAGGACCCGCTTCCACAGCGGGTCCTTCTCCGGCGGCGGCAGCCGGTTGGGGCCGACCTCCGCGAGCCGTTCCCTCGCGTCGGCGGCGCTCAGCCCGCCGTCGTCCGTGCGCAGCGCGGAGAGCACCTCGGCGGGCGGTCGTGACCAGGGGGTCGCTTCCGTGGCGACGTCCTGCGCAGATCCCATGCCGCCCATTCGACCGCGGTTCGTCCCGTGCCGCGCGGCGGGTCAGCGACCTGTGTCGTACGGCACCAGCTCGAACACCGGGTGCCGGTCCGCCTCGGCGACGAGCTCCTCCACCGCGGAGTCGACGGTCGCCGTGAAGTACGGCCGCGTGGGCCGGGACCGGCGCAGATACTGCCGCAGCACCGGGCCGGCCTCCTGGGCCGACGCCGCCCGGACCACGAACACGTGCCGGGAGAGGCCGCGCCGCACCAGCACCCGCGGGTCGGCGCGGACGTTGTGCACCCACGACACGACGCCGTACGGGGCCACCAGCCAGCGTCGCCCGTCGAGCGTGACGAGGGTCGCGGGGTTGGTGCGGGGCAGCCCGGAACGCCGGCCCCGGGTGGTCAGCAGGGACGTGCCCGGCACCACCCCGAGCCGGACGAACACGCTGATCACCGCGTCGCCGACGTCGCGGGCGCGACTGCGCCGGAACGTGCGCGGCTCCTGCGGGCCGCCCTCGTGAGGACCGTCGGTCACGCCGGGCTCCCTCCCCCGAACTCCTGCGCCCGCAACCAGGCGAGGTGCGAGTGCACCAGCGGCAGCACGGACGCCCCCTCGCCGCTGGCCGAGGCGACGCGCTTCATCGAGCCGGCCCGCACGTCGCCCACGGCGAACACGCCGCGCAGCGTCGTCTCCAGGCTCGCGGGCGGTCGGCCGTCCACCCAGCGCTCCTGCGGCACGTCGCGGCCGGTGAGGACGAAGCCGTGGTCGTCGAGCGCGACGCCACCCGGCAGCCACGAGCAGTCGGGCTCGGCCCCGAGCAGGCAGAACAGGCCGTCGGCGTGCGTCTTGGAGCGCTCGCCCGTGTCCAGGTCCTGGGTGATCAGCCACTGCAGGCGGCCGTCCCCGCCGCCGTCGACCACCGCCGTGCGCGGCAGCACGGCGACGTTCGGCGTCACGGCGATCTCGCGGACCAGGTAGTCCGACATCGTCTCGGCGATGCTTCCGCGCCGCACCAGGACCGTCACCGACCCGGCGAACTTCGCCAGGTGCACGGCGGCCTGGCCCGCGGAGTTGCCGCCGCCCACCACGACGACGTCCCGGTCCGTCATCTCGCGCGCCATCGAGCTCGCGGCCCCGTAGTGCACGCCCGCACCGACGAGGTCGTCGACCCCGGGCACGCCCAGGCGCCGGTACGAGACGCCCGTCGCGAGCACGACCGTGCGGGCGCACAGCTGCGCGCCGTCCACGTGCACGTGGTGGTGCTCCGGCTCGTCCGCCGGGCCGGGCTCGATCCGCGCCACGGCGCGGCCCGTGTAGAAACGGGCGCCGAACCGCCCCGCCTGGATGCGCGAGCGCAACGCCAGGCGCATCCCGGAGATGCCGCGCGGGAAGCCGAGGTAGTTGCGGATCATCGAGCTCGACCCGGCCTGCCCGCCGATCGCGTCGCGCTCCAGCACCACGGTCGACAGGCCCTCGGACGCCGCGTACACCGCGGCCGCCAGCCCCGCGGGCCCCGCGCCGACCACGGCCACGTCCGCGATCTCGCCCGGCGGGATGGAGTCGTAACCGCCGTACATCGCCTCCGCGACGGCGGACGCCGTCGCCCCCGACAGCACCCGGCCGGCGAACGTGCGCACCACGGGCAGGACGGCGCCCGGTCCCGCCTCCGCGAGGATCTCGCGCGCCGCGGCGTCGTCCGGCCCGAGCACGCGGTTCGGGACGCCGAGCCGCTCGAGCAGGTCGCGGACGGCGGCCGCGTCGCGGTCGCCGGGGGCCGCGACGATCTCGGTGGACGTCACGGTGGGCCGGTCCACCGACCACCCCCACTCCGACAGCAGCTCCACCAGCGCCGTGTGGAACTCCTCGTCGCGCGCGCCGCGCGGGATGCCGACGAACGTGTCCATGTCGCGGCGCAGCAGCGCGGCCCGCATCTCGTCCAGCGCGCCGGAGAACTCGTCGCCCGGGATCAGCGCCACCCGCCGCGCCGTGGACACGACGGCCGGCACCTGGTGCAGCAGCTCGATGCCGGCGGCGTCGGGGAGCCGACGCTCCGCCGCGATCATCGCGACCGGTTCCCGCGCGGACACGAGGTCGCGCAGCCGGTCCATCGCGGCGTCGGCGGTGCGCACGAGCTCGACGCGGTAGTCGCGGTCGTAGCGGGCCCGGAACTCCTCCTCCACCTGCGGCGCGTGGGCGTCGGCGACGAGCAGGATCACGGGGCTGCCGACGGCAGGTTCGGACATGCGGTCAGCGTAGGGCCGTGCGCCGCGTCGCGCGGCACGCAGGCGCCGTCGCTACTGTCGACGGATGCGAGCTGACGCCGAGGCACGTCGCGCGGAGCCGCTGCCCGTCCGGCGGTCCGGTGTGCTCGTCGTCCACCTCCCGTTCCTGGCGACGGCCGCCCTCGCGACGGTCGGGCTCACCGTCTACGACCGCTCCACCGTGACCGAGGGCTGGTACGTCGCCGGCGTGGTGGTCCTGGTCGTGGCGCTGGCGGCGACGCTCCTCGTCCCGTGGCACCGACTCGGCCGTCGTGCCGAGATCGCGGTGCCGCTGCTGGACCTGACGGCCACCGCCCTGCTCGTGTCCGCCGACGCGCCCGTGTCCCTCCTGGCCGTCTTCCCCGTGCTGTGGCTGGCCCAGCGGCAGGGCCGGGTCGGCGTCGGGCTCGCCGTCGCGGGGGCGTTCGCCGTCACCTGGTTGCCCACCGTCGCGACGGGCGCGGTCACGACGTCGAGCCAGCTCGCCAGGGTCGCGCTCGTGCCCGTGGTCCTCTCCGCCGTCGCCCTGTCCGTGGGCGCCATCCAGCGTCGGTCCGACGCCCGCAACCTCCTGCTGCGACGCCAGGGCGCGCAGCTGCGTCGGGCCGCCGCGGAGCTCGGCGCCGAACGGCGCCTGCTGGAGGCCGTGGTGGGCACCGCGGGGGTGGGCATCCTCCTGCTCGACGCCGACGGCCGCATCGTGCTCGTGAACCGCCTGGCCGTCGACGCCACGGACGGCATGCTCCGTCCCGGCCTCCACGTCCAGGACCTGCCCGACCTGCGGCCCACCGCGCTGGACGGCTCCTGGTCCGCGGCCGGGCCGGTCGAGCGCGCCGTGTCCGGCGACTCGCTGACCGGCGACGTGGCCTGGTGGCCGCTGCCCACCGGACGCCGGGCGCTGCGCACGTCCGTCGTGCAGCTGGCACGGGCCGACCCGGGCACCGGCGGACGGCTCGCCGTCGTCACGTTCGAGGACCTCACCGACCAGGTCAGCGCGCTCGAGCTCAAGGAGGACTTCGTCGCCGCCGCGTCGCACGAGCTGCGGACGCCGCTGACCTCGATCGTCGGCCATCTCGAGCTCGCCGCGGACGTCCCGGGGGCGCTCCCGGAGGTCGTGCGCCACGTCGACGTGGCGGCACGCAACGCCGACCGGCTCCTCGCTCTCGTGAACGGTCTGCTGACGGCCGCCGCGACGCGCGGCGGCGAGCTGGACCCGGCACGCGAGGAGGTGGACCTCGCCGCCGTGGTCGACGAGGCCGTCACCACCATCGGTCCCCTCGCCGCGAGCGCCGGCCTGCGGGTGGTGGTGCACCGCGGCCCTGCGGGCGGCGCGCGCGTGCGGGGCGACGCGGCGATGCTGCGCCAGGTGGTGGACAACGTGCTGTCGAACGCCGTGAAGTACTCCGACGCGGGCGGCACCGTGTCGGCCGCGGTCGACGACGACGGGGCGACCGTCGTCCTCGAGGTCCGGGACGAGGGCGTCGGCATCGCACCCGACGACGTCGAACGCGTCTTCGCCCGCTTCTACCGTGCGCCCGCCGTGCGGCAGGGCACCCGGCACGGCACCGGCCTCGGCCTGCACATCTGCCGTCAGGTGGTCGAGGCGCACGGCGGGACGATCGGCCTGACGAGCGAGCCCGGGGTCGGCACGACGGTCGCGGTCCGGCTCCCGGCCGCCACGGGCCGCCCGACCGGCACGGCGGGAGGTGCGGGATGAGCGGGCTGGACGAGACGACGCTGCTGGTGGTCACGCCGGTGGTCCTGCTGGTGGTGTCCACGCTCTACGTCGTGGGCGTGGTCCGGCGGACGCGCACCGACGTCGTCGACCGGTGCTGGACCCTCACCTTCCTCGCCGCGATCGTCACGACCTTCGCCTACCTGGCGGGCGGTGCGTCCGCCGCCACCTGGTGGGCCACCGGCCTCGGCAACGGCGCCTTCGTCCTGTCCCTCGGCGCGATCTGGGCGGGGGCGCGTGCCCGGGCGGGCCGCCGCTCGCTGCTCTGGGTCGTCGCGACGTCGGCCGTCGTCGTCGCGCTCGCCGCCCTCGTCGACGGGCCGGACGGGGGCCCGTGGGCGGGTGGCCTCGCCTACCTGCTCGGGGTCGCGGCGTGGTCGATGCTCGCCGCGGTCGAGCTCCTCGGCCGTGCCGGTCCCGCGGCACGCCGGGCGCCGGAGGCCGTGGCGCTGGGGTTCACCTGCGCCGTCGCGAGCGCGTTCTACGCGGCCCGGGCGGTGGTGTTCGCGGCGGGGGGCCCCACGTCCCCCACCTTCGAGCGCTGGTTCCCGACCACGACCACCACGCTCGTCAATCTCGTCCTCGTCCTCGTGGGCGCGTTCGCGATGATGGCGCTCCGCACCCGCGAGACCACCGTGGCGGCGGCCGTCCGCTTCGACCCGGTGCTCGGCACGCGGACGCTGGCGCACCTCGGCCGGACCGTCACCGACCCGGGGGGCAGGCCGGCGGTCACGCCGGTGCGCGTGGTGGCCCTGCGCTGCCGGGACGGCGCCGCCGTCCGGGACGCGTTCGGCCCCGAGGGGCGTGAGCAGGCGTGGGCGCACCTGGCGGACGTCGTGCTGAGGCTGCTCCCCGCCGGGGGCGCGGCCGGGTCGGACCGGGCCGCGCGTGACGAGGTGCTGGTGGTGCTCCCCGACGGCGTCGACGACGCCGGCTGGGTGTCGGACGTCCGTCGCGAGCTGCTCGACCGCCCGGTCGAGCTCGACGGCGACACGATCGTCCTGGAGGTCGCCGAGGGCCGGGCGGCGGGCGGCGCGGACGCGCTCGCGGAGCTGGTGCGCACGGCCCGCGCGGACCTCGTCGCGCGATCCTGAGCCGATCCTGAGGATTCCTTGCGGCGACCCCGACGGTCCACGCGGGTTCGGTCCGGAGGATGGCGGTCGTTGAATCTCGAACGACCTCGATCCCGGAACACGACGGAGCCCGCCATGACCGCCACCCTCACCGAGCCCGGCACGTCGCCCGTGCTCGACCTGCCCCTCGCGCTCGGCACCGAGCTCGACCGGTACGAGTTCACGCCGTCCGAGCTCGTCGTCGCCGAGGCCCCGCGGCGGGCCACCATCGGCGCGGTCGTCCCCGCGTACAACGAGGGGGCCACGATCAAGGCCGTCCTCAAGGGGCTGCTCCGCCAGACGCGCCTGCCCGACGTGATCCACGTCGTCGTGAACAACACGACGGACAAGACGTTCCGGAAGGCGTCCCGGCTGGCCGGCGAGCACACGGTCATGCGGCGGGGCCGCGAGCAGACGACCCGCGTCTACGTGCACGACATGGGGCAGGTGCCCGACAAGAAGGTCGGCGCCCTCAACTACGGCTACCGACTCGTGCGCGGCGCCGACTACCTGCTCGGCGTGGACGGCGACACCGTCCTGGCGAAGACCGCCCTCGAGCAGCTCGAGGCCGAGATGGAGGCGGACCCGCGCATCGGCGGCATCTCCGCGATCTACACGGTCGACACCACCCCCCGGGGCCCCTTCGCCCGCTTCCTGCTCACCGGTCAGCGCGCGCAGTTCGCGGCCTTCACCATGCAGAACCTGCTGCGCGGCCGGAACATGGCCGTCCTCGGCGGGCAGGCCTCGCTGTTCCGCATGTCGGCGCTCGAGGACGTCATGCTGGCCCACCACCAGCGCGCGCCCTGGGTGAGCGACTCGGAGGTCGAGGACTCGCTGCTGAGCCTGCAGATCAAGTCGCTCGGGTACTCCACGAAGATCAGCGCCACGGCCCGTGCCGTGGTGGGTGGCATGACCACCCTGCGGGCGCTCGACGGCCAGCAGGTCAAGTGGAACTACGGCGCGATCGACCTCATGTGGCCCGGACAGCGCGGCGACACGCGCGGCCAGCCGTTCCACCCGAACCTGCGGCTGCGCTGGACGGAGAACATCGGCATGGTCGTCAACGCCGCCACGCGCCTGCTGTTCGGCCTGCTCCTCGCCGGCGCGCTGAGCATCGGCGCCTTCGAGTTCTCCCCCGTCTGGCTGGTGCCGCCGGTCGTCGCCGTCGCGCTCAACGTGCGCATCGCGCTGACCATGCGCGACCGCACGTGGCGCGACGTCCTGTTCGCCGCCACGCTCGTGCCCGCCGAGCTGTACATGTGGATCCGCATCGGGCACTTCGTCCGCGCCTGGTCGAAGTTCCTGTCGAGGTCCCGCACGGACAACTGGGCGGCGCAGGCCAAGGCCGAGCGCGGCGCCGGCTGGGCGTACCTCACCCCGCTCGTCGTCGCGGCCGTCGCGCTCGCCGGTGTCGTGTGGGCGTGGACGCTCCTCCCGACGGCGGCGCAGTCCGCCGCGCTCGCGGTCGGCTGGCCGGTCCTCGGCGTGATCACCGTGCTGCAGACGGTGGTCATGGTGCGACGGCTGCTGCGCCGCCACCACGGGCTGCGGGCGTGAACGCGCCCGTCACCCCCGACCCCTCGGAGGCCGCCGCCCTCGACGCCGCCTGGTCCTCCCTCGCCGACGAGCTGGACGGCGACCGTGCCGCCGTGGCCCGGTTCGCGGCGTCGTGGGTCGGGCTCCTGGCGGGGCGGGTCGGCGCGCTGGACCGGGCCCTGCGCCGCGGCGACCACGAGGCGGTCCGGGACGCCCTGCTCTCCTTCGGCTGCACCTCGACCATGCTGGGCGTCGAGGGTCTCGCGGGCGCGGCCGACCGAGCCCTGGAGGCGCTGGGCCACGACGGTGTGCCGGGCGCGCGCCGCCACCTGGACGACGTGTCCGCGCAGTCGCGGTCCGCGACGCTGCTCGTCGTGTCGACCCTCGCTCAGGGACGGTGGTCGAACCGGTAGCCGACGCCACGCACGGTGCGGATCCACCGTGGTGCGGCCGGGTCGTCGCCGAGCTTGCGGCGCAGGTTGGCGAGGTGGACCTCGACGCTGCGCCGGTCGGCGTCCGTCACCGGGGTCCCGACGTCGTACGCGTCGCCCCACAGGACACGCACGAGCGCGTCCTTGGCGAGCACCCGGCCCGGGGCGCCTGCGAGCGCGGCCAGGAGGTCGAACTCGCTGCGCGTGAGGGGAACCTCCGCACCGTCGACGTCGACGACGCGCCCCGGGACGTCGACGACGAGGCCGCCCGCGACGACCGTCGCGGCGTCGTGCCCGAGGTCGGGTCCCGGCACCACCGGCGGCGTCGCGGCCGGAGGCTCGGCACGACGAGGGCGGCGGAGCATCGCCTCGATCCGCGCCCGCAGCTCGCGCGGGCGGAACGGCTTGGTCTGATAGTCGTCGGCGCCGGCGTCCAGGCCCATGAGGGCGTCGATCTCGTCGGTGCGCGCCGTCAGCATGACCACGTAGGTGTCCGAGACGGCCCGGATGCGCCGGCAGACCTCGAAGCCGTCGATGTCGGGCAGGCTCACGTCGAGCGTCGTGACCAGCGGGTCGACCTCGTGGACCAGGTCCACGCCCGGACGGCCGGCGGCGGCCGTGTACGTGGCGAACCCGGCCTGGGTGAGCACCGCGTCGAGCAGCTCGCGGATGTCCGGATCGTCCTCCACGATGACGGCCGTGCGTTCGCGGGCGTCGTCGGAACCGCTCGGGAGCGGAGTGCCTGCGGGCATGTCGACACGCTAGCCGGTTGCCCGGAGCGCAGCGCGGCGGACGTCACCGTCGTCCGGAGGTCTCCCTAGACTCGCAGTCGCGGCGTCCGCCGCCCCACGGCGACACCCGACGAGAGGGACGCGACATGACGACCACGTGCGAGCACCTCGACCAGATCGCCCCCGTCCCGCCCGAGACCACCGGCGAGTGCCCCGAGTGCGTGGCCGCCGGCGGCACGTGGGTGCACCTGCGGGCCTGCCTGGAGTGCGGGCACGTGGGCTGCTGCGACTCGTCGCCGTCGAAGCACGCGACGGCGCACTTCCACGCCAGCGCCCACCCCGTGATGCGGTCCCTCGAGCCCGGCGAGCACTGGGGCTACTGCTTCCCGGAGGAGCTCCTCATCTCGGGGCGGGACATGCCCGCGACGGCGTGACCCGGTTCCGCCGATCTGACACCGGGGTGTGAACGACCCCACTCGCCGGAGGCTTACGCGACCATCGGGCAACTGTTTAGGGTTGCCTTGCCTTAGTCGCTGCCGGGCTCTCGTCCGGCCCGTCCACCAGGAGCCCCCGTGCGCACCCGGTCCCGTCTCGCTCCCTCCCTCGCCGTCGCCGCGCTGGCTCTCGGTCTCGCCGCCTGCTCGCCCGCCGACGCCGACACCCCCGGGAACGCGCCCGACGCCTCCGCCTCCGGTGCCGCCACCGACGTCGCGGCACCGGAGAACCTGCCCGACGGCTGGACCTTCGCCGCCGGGTCGGACGTGCCGTCGGTCGAGGCCGAGCCCGCGCTGCCCGTCGACGTGGTGGACGGCACCGGCACGGAGGTCACCGTGACCGACGCGAGCAGGATCATCGTGGGCGGCGACGACGTCGCGGAGATCCTCGGCGGCCTCGGCCTCGCCGACCTCGTGTACGCAGCCCCGACCAACAGCGCGTCCGAGATCTCCCTCGCCGCGCCCGAGCAGTACGAGTTCAGCCAGGAGACCGGCACCGAGGGCCTGCTCTCGGTGGGCGGCACGCTGTTCATCGGCAACAACACCGCCCGCCACGGCGACGTCGCGGCCCAGTTCCGCAAGGCCGGGGTCGATGCCGTCGTCGTGGACGACCAGCAGAGCACCGGCGACAAGATCCGCGCCGTCGCGTCCTACCTCGGCGTCGACGAGGCGGGCGAGGAGCTCGCCGCGGACGTCGACGCGCAGCTCTCCGAGGCGTCCGAGACCGCGTCCGGGCTCGGCGACCTGCGCGTGCTCCAGGTGACGTCGTCCGGCGCGGGCGGCGCGAACGCCGTCGTCGGCACGGGCACCGCCGGGGCCGACGTCGCCGAGGCGCTCGGCGTGACCAGCGTGGGCGTCGAGGCGAAGCTGCGCGGCTTCTCGCGCGACTACAGCGACGAGGGCCTGCTCGGCACCGACCCCGACGTCATCCTGCTGGGCACCGCCGACCTCGAGGAGTGGGGCGGGCTCGAGGGCTTCGCCGCCGCCTTCCCGACCCTGCTCGACACCCCCGCCGGCCAGGCGGACCGCGTGATCGTCATGCCGGACGACCAGATCAAGGTGAGCGGGCCCGCCTCCGGCGCCGGCGCCCTCGCCCTCGCGCGGGCGCTCGCCGAGACGGCGGAGTGAGCCTCCGCACCGGGTCCGTCCGCCGCGCACCTCTCGCCGCCGGCGTGGCCGTCGGAGGCGTGCTGCTGCTCGCCGCCGTCGTGCTGTCGATCGGCGTCGGCCCGATCGCGCTCGCGCCCCGCGACGTCGTCGCCGTCGTCGCCCACGAGCTGTTCGGCGCGGGCGACGGCGGCGAGCGCCTCGCCACGACCGTCGTCATGGACCTGCGCATGCCGCGCGTGCTCTTCGGCTCGCTGGCCGGCGCGGCGCTGGCGGCGTCGGGCGCGGCGCTGCAGAGCCTGTTCAACAACCCGCTCGCCGACCCGGGCGTCATCGGCGTGAGCGGCGGCGCGTCCGCCGGGGCGGTGCTCGCGATCGTCGCGCTGCCCGCGGCGGGCGGCTCCGCGTGGGCGGTGCCCGCGGCGGCGTTCGCCGGCGGCCTGCTCGCCACCGGCCTCATCTACGCGCTCGCTCGGCCCGGCCGCGGCACCGGCACGTCCCGGCTGCTGCTGGTGGGCATCGCGGTCGGCGCCGCGTGCGCGTCGATCACCGGGTTCTGCACCTTCATGGCCGACGACGACCAGCTCCGCGACATCGTCTTCTGGCAGATGGGCTCGCTCGCCTCCGTGGACTGGACGGAGCTCGCGATCGGGGCCGTGGTGGTGGCCGCCGGCGTCGCGGTGCTGGTCGCCATGCACCGCCGCCTCGACATGCTGACCCTCGGCGAGCGGCAGGCCCGGCACCTGGGGCTCGACGTGACGCGGGCGCGGGCGGTGCTGGTCGTCGTGACCGCGCTGCTCACCGCCGTCACCGTGGCGTTCGCGGGGATCATCGGGTTCGTCGGGCTGGTCGTGCCGCACATCGTGCGGATGGCGTTCGGGCCCGCGCACCGCGCGCTGATCCCGATGTCCGCGCTGGTGGGCGGCCTGCTGATCGTGCTCGCCGACACCGCCGCGCGGACCGTCGCACCGCCGTCGGAGGTGCCGATCGGGCTGTTCACGTCCGCCCTCGGCGCGCCGTTCTTCCTGTGGCTCGTGCTGCGCGAGCGGCCGGGGGCCGGGGCATGAGCGCACCGGTCGTGCAGGCGCCCGTCGTCCAGGCGCAGGGCGTGGGGTTCCGCGTCGGGGAGCACACCCTGCTCGACGACGTGTCCCTGGAGCTGCACGGCGGCAGCGTCGTGGCGCTCGTCGGGCCCAACGGTGCGGGCAAGTCCACGATGCTCGGCCTCGTGTCCGGCGACCGGACACCGACGTCGGGCCGGCTGCTCGTCGCGGGCCGCGCGCCGCAGGACTGGCGGGCCGCGGACCTCGCCCGGGAGCGGTCGGTCATGGTGCAGCAGCACGACGTGCGGTTCTCGTTCAGCGTCCGCGAGATCGTCGCGATGGGCCGCATCCCGCACCGCGCGTCCGACCGTGACGAGCCCGTGGTCGACGCCGCCCTGACCGATGCCGACCTGGAGCCGCTGGCCGGCCGCGACGCCACGACGCTGTCGGGCGGCGAGCTGGCGCGCACCGTCTTCGCGCGCGTGCTGGCGCAGGAGACGCCGCTGGTGCTGCTCGACGAGCCGACCGCGGCCCTCGACCTGCGCCACCAGGAGGCGGTGATGCGCACGTCGCGTCGGCTCGCCGACGCGGGCGCGTGCGTCGTCGTCGTCCTGCACGACCTCACCCTCGCCGCCCGGTACGCCGACCGCGTCGCCGTGTTCCACGGCGGCCGCCTGGTGGCCGACGGCGACCCGCGCGCCGTGATCACCGAGGAGCGCGTCGCCGAGGTGTACGGGCAGAAGGTGTGCGTGCTCGACCACCCGGTGTCCGGGCTGCCGCTGGTGGTGCCGGTGTGACGGGCTGGGACGGCTGGACGCCGCTCCCCCGGCCCGGCGCGCGGACGACGGTCGAGGTGCTCCGCGCGCCGGAGCCGCCGCTGCCCGCCCCGCCGGACCGCCGCAGCCCGGACGTCGTGCTGCGCCCGGGCGGGCGCGCGCACGTGACGTTCCGGCTGCACGCCCCCGGGGCGCAGGCCGTGGCGCTGGCCGCGAGCGGCTGGTGGCAGCCGCAGCGCCCCGAGGCCTGCGACCTCTCGCCGCGGCCGGACGGCTGGTGGCAGGGCACGTTCGACGTCCCGGACGACTGGGAGGCGAGCTACCGCTTCCTGGTGCACGACGGCGGCCACGACGGACGGCAGCAGCCCGGCTGGTGGACCCACGGCCTGCGCGACCCGGGCGCCCCGGGCCGCGCCGACCCGCTGAACCCGCACGGTCACGGCGCGGGCCGCGGCCTGGCGAGCTCGGCCCTGTGGCTGCCGGGCGCGGGCGAGCGGCCCTGGCTGGCCGGGTTCGGCGACACCTCCGCCGTCCCGCGGCGACTGCCCACCAGCGACGACGAGCCGCGCGCCTGGTGGTGGGCGCCCGAGCGGCCCGCCGGCGACCCGCTGCCGCTGCTCGTGCTGCTCGACGGCGAGGCGCACGCGGAGCGGCTCGGCACCGCGCGCGTGCTCGCGGACGCCGTCGCCTCCGGGGCGCTGCCGCCCGTCGCCGTCGTCCTGGTCGCGTCCGGCCCCGACCGGGCGGGGGTGCTGGGCGTGCCCGGCGGCGTCGCCCGCTGGGTGGGCGAGGTGCTGGTGCCGCGGGTGCGGCGCGAGCGCCTGGGCGGGCACCGGGTGGACGCCGACCCGCGCCGGACCGTCGTCGCCGGCTCCAGCTTCGGCGGGCTGTCCGCGCTGTTCGCCGTGGCCCGCTTCCCCGAGGCCCTCGGGGCCGCCGTCGCGCAGTCGCCGTCGCTGTGGCGCTACCCGGCCGGGGCGCTCGTGGAGCCGCTCGCGCGCGTCGCGCCGCGCGTGCGGCTGCGCCTGCAGGCGGGCCGGTACGAGGGGCCCGCCGCGTCCGAGGAGCTGGCCCGCGCGCTGGTGCTGCGCGGGGCGGACGTGTCGTCCCAGGTCGTGACCGGCGGCCACGACTGGGCGTGGTGGGTGCCGCGCACCGTGGAGGCCGTGGCCGACCTCCTGGCCTGAGCCGAGGGCCGGCCCGCCGGCCCCGGGCTCACGGGACCAGGACGGTCTTGCCCGCGAGCCGGCCCGCGGCGGCCTCCTCGTGGACCGCCCGCAGGTCCGCCAGCGGACGGCGGGCGGCGACGTGGACGGCCAGGTCGCCGGCGTCGACACGCTCGACGAGCGCCGCGAGCTGGTCGGCCCGGCTCTCGAGGAACACCCGCGCAGTGCGGATCCCGCGGCCGGCCTCGGGCGGCGGCGGGGTGGTGGTGCTGACCAGCGCGCCGCCGTCGGCCACGAGGTCCGCCAGCGCCGCCGTCTGCGCGGGGCTGGTGCCGACCAGGTTGAGGACGACGTCGAACGGCGCGCCCGGGACGCTCAGCGGCGAGCTGCCGAGGTCGAGCCGCGGCACCAGCTCGTCGGCGCCGTAGGCCGTCAGCCGGGCGGCGCTGCGGTCGCCTGCCGTGGCGGTGACATGGGCGCCCGCCTGGTGCGCGAGCTGGACGGCGTACCCGCCGACCGAGCCCTCGGCGCCGTGCACGAAGACGCGCCAGCCAGCCTCGAACCCCGCCGCGTCGAAGAGCGCCTGCCACGCCGTGAGCCCTCCCACGGGGAGCGCGGCGGCGTCGGCCAGGTCGACCGAGCGAGGTGCGGCGACGAGCGCCGCGGCTGGGGCGACGACGAGCTCCGCGGCCGCACCGTCCTCGTTCATGGGCAGGAAGCCGATCACCGCCTGCCCGACCGCGGGGACGATCACCCCGTCCCCGACGGCGACGACGGTCCCCGCGACGTCGATGCCCGGCGTGTGCGGGAACGTCAGCGGGAAGACCTGCGCCAGGCCGCCCGCCCGGATCCCGGCGTCGACCGGGTTGAAGGTGGTCCCGGCGACCTGCACCAGCACCTCGCCAGGGCCGGGCGCGGGCGCCCCGACCTCCTGGACGCCGAGGACGTCGCTGTCGCCGTACCGCGAGTAACGCACTGCACGCATGAGAACCTCCGAGATTTGCTTCGATGTCGTAACACTTGGACGCTAACACTGCTTCGACATCGAAGCAACTAGGATGGGCGCATGACCTCACCCGCCGGCCTGTCGCCCCGCGAGCTCCAGACCTACTTCGCCCTCGTCGAGTCCGCCGCGCTGCTGCACCACACGGTGGAGCAGCACCTGCGCGCCGACGGCGACCTCAGCTACGTCCAGTTCCAGGTGCTCGCCCGCCTGGTCGACGAGGGCGGGCAGGCGACGATGACCGACCTGGCCGACGGCGTCGTCTACAGCCGCAGCGGGCTGACGCACCAGGCGGGACTCCTCGAGAAGGCGGGGCTCGTCACCCGCGCGCGCCACCCGGAGGATCAGCGCGCGACGCTCGTGGAGATCACCGCGGCCGGCCGCGGCCGCGTGGAACAGGTGATGCCCGGCCACCTCGAGGCCGTCCGGCGGATGCTCTTCGACCAGCTCTCCGACGCCGACCTGGCCGCGCTCGCCGACGTCCTGCCGCGGGTGCGCGACCACATGCGGGCCCTGCCCCCGCGCTCGGTGACGTCGCGCAAGGAGGGGCGCCGGGGGCGGTAGCGCGACGAGTGGCGGCCCGGCGCCCGGCCGGGCGTTGACACCCGACGACACCCCCTCTAACTTTGGTATACCGCGCTCTGCGGAACAAGTCTTCCATTCCCCGAAAGTCACCGCTCGGCCCCGACGTTTCTCGACGAGGAGAACACGCACCATGGCGACGACAGCACCCCGGGGCGAGGCCCCGACCGCCTCGATCCCGGACCAGATCGAGAACACCTACCAGCGGATCGGCGTGACCGCCGCGCACCGGCAGATCGTGGTGATGATCCTGCTCGGCGTCTTCTTCGACGCGCTCGAGCAGAACGCGGTGGGCATCACCGGCCCCGTGCTGCAGGAGAGCTGGGGGCTCGGCGGCGCCGAGATCGGCTTCCTCAACACGATGACGTTCACGGCGACGGCGCTGGGACGCATCGCGACCGGCCTCATCGTCGACCGGTTCGGCCGCCGCAACATGCTGACGATCAACCTGATCGTCTTCGCGCTCGGCTCGCTGCTCTGCGCGCTGGCGCCGAGCTACGCCGTGCTCGCGATCGGCCGGTTCATCGTCGGCTTCGGGCTCGGCGGCGAGATCGCCGTGGCCGTCATCATGATGGCCGAGTTCTTCTCCGCCCGGCACCGCGGCACCGCCGTCGGGCTCATCAACGTCACCGCCGGCGGCCTCGGCAACATGCTCGCCCCCGCGTTCGGCGTGCTCGTCTTCACCGTCTTCGACGGCCCCGACAAGTGGCGCTGGGTGTTCGGCCTGCTCTTCCTGCCGGCCCTGCTGGTGCTGTGGTTCCGCCGCTACGTGCCCGAGACGCCCCGCTACCTCGCCGCCACCGGTCGGCTGCGGGAGGCCAACGAGGTGCTCACCCGCATGGCCCGCGGCCGGCTCGCGGGGCGCGTCGAGACCGAGGAGTTCCTCGTCGAGCCCGCCGTGCAGGCCGCCGCCCTCGCCCCGACGTCGCGCGGCGCCTGGCGGATGGTGTTCCGCGCCCCGTACCGCCGGCGCACGATACTGCTGGTCGTCGCCGTCGCCATGTCGTACGCGGCGCAGATCTCGATGCTCACCCTCATGCCGACCGTCCTGGTCGCCACCGGCTACGCGCTCAACCAGAGCCTGTGGTTCACGCTCCTCATGCAGAGCGGGTCGCTGCTCGGCGCCGCCACCGCGGCGTTCCTCGCCAGGCGCCTCGCGCGCAAGAAGGTGCTCACGGCGGCCGCCGTCATCGGCTGCGGCTCCGGGCTCGCCATCGCGCTGCTCGGGGAGGACATCGTCTTCGTGCTGCTGTTCGGCGTCGCGTTCAACTTCGCGATCATCGTGCTCAACACGACGATCTGGCTGTTCGCCCCCGAGCTCTACCCGACGCGCGTGCGCGGCTTCGGCACATCGATCATCCTCGCGGCCGGCTCGCTGTCGGGCGGGCTGTTCCCGCTGGTCAGCGGCGCCGTCTTCGACCGGTACGGCATCGTCGGGATGTTCGGCGTGCTCGCCGCGCTGTTCGTGGTGCTCGCCGTCGTGGTCCAGTTCCCGCCGGAGACCTTCGGCAAGCCCATGGAAGAGGAGGAGACCGCCGATGCCGACGTCGACGTCGACCACAAGACCCCGTGACCGCCGCCCGCTCGTGGCGCTCGTCAACCCGAACACCAACCGGCGCACCACGACGATGATGGCCGACCTCGCCCGGGCGGAGCTCGCGGCGGTCGGGGCCGACGTCGTCGAGGTCACGGCGGCGCACGGCCCCGCCATGATCGTCGAGCCCGACGCGCTCGTCGCGGCCGAGGCCGCCGTGCTCGACGCGGTACGCGAGGTGGTCGCGCGCGACCGGCCCGACGCCGTCGTCGTCGCCGCGATCGGCGACCCGGGCCGGGCCGCGCTCGCGGCCGAGCTCGACGTCCCCGTGGTGGGCATCGGGCAGGCGTCGGTGCTCGCCGCCGCGGCGGGCGGGCGCCGCTTCGGCATGGTGACGACGACGGACCGGCTGGCCGGCGCGCTCGGCGACCTCGTCGCCGCGCACGGCTGCTCCGCGGGGTTCACCGGCGTGGAGCTCACCCGCGACGGTCCGCTCGAGCTCGCCGCCGACCCCGAGGAGCAGTACCGCCAGCTCCTCGACGCGGTCCGGGCGGCCGAGCGTCGCGGGGCGGAGGCGGTGATCGTGGCCGGCGGGCCGCTCAGCGAGACCGCGCGACGCCTGCGCGAGACCGTCGCCGTCACGATCGTCGAGCCCGTCCCCGCCGCGTGCGGCCTCCTCCGGGGCCTGGATGCTGTATTGTGAAGACATTCACAAGCATCCGTACCGGGAGCGAGGGAAACCATGAAGGCCTGGCAGTTCACCACCACGCACGAGCCGCTCGAGCTGCGGGAGATCGCCGAGCCCACCCCCGGCCCCGGTGAGGTGGTCCTCGACGTCCGCGTCGCCGGGCTGTGCCACTCCGACGTCGGCGTGCTCGACGACGAGACCTGGCTCGCGATCATCCCGAACCGCCCGATCACGATGGGCCACGAGATCGCGGGCGTGGTCTCCGCGGTCGGCGAGGGCGTCACGGACTGGGCCGTCGGGGACCGTGTCGGCGTCTGCCCGACCGGCGACTCGGGCGTCTCCCCCGGCTACGGCCGCGACGGCGGCTTCGCCCCGAAGCACCGCGTCGCCGCGGGCGACCTGGTCCGCATGCCCGACGACCTCTCCTTCGGGCTCGCCGCCCTCGGCACCGACGCCGGCATGACCGCCTACCACGCGATCACGACGATCGGCGCCCTGGAGGCCGGCCAGAAGGTCGGCGTCATCGGGCTGGGCGGGCTCGGTCAGATCGGCGCCCAGGTGGCCGTCGTCCGCGGCGCGGAGCTGCACGTCGCGGAGCCCAACGAGGCCCTGTGGGAGCAGGCCCGGGCGATCGGCGCGGCGGGCGTGGTCAAGGATGCCGCCGAGTGGGCGGGCCAGGACTTCGACCTCGTCGTCGACTACGCGGGCTTCGGCACCACGACGACGAACGCGGTCAAGGCGATCCGCCGGGACGGCACCGTGGTCCTGGTCGGCATGGCCCGGCTCCAGTTCACGCTCGACACCATGGACGTCATCCTCAAGCAGGCGCGGGTGCTCGGCTCGAACGGCGGCACCAAGGCCGACGTCGCCGAGGTCTACGAGCTGCTCGCGTCGGGCGCCGTCGTGCCCCAGGTCACGACGATCGCCTTCGAGGAGATCCCCGCGTACCTCGACAAGCTCCGCGCCCACGAGGTCACCGGGCGCGTCGTCGCCGAGGTGACGACCGACTGACTCATGGGCTCGCCGGGACCACGAGGTCCCGCGTGAGGGCCGCGACGTCGCGCGCGCCGGTGAGCGCCATCGTGAGGTCCAGCTCGGCGAGCACGTTGCGGATCACCTCCTCGACACCGGCCTGCCCGGCCACCGCGTACCCGTAGAGGTACGGCCGCCCGAGCAGGACGGCGTCGGCCCCCAGGGCGAGGGCGACCAGCACGTCGGCCCCGGTCCGCACCCCGCTGTCGAGCAGCACGGTGGGGCCGGGGCCGACGGCGTCGCGCACGGCGACGAGCGCGTCGAGCGACGCGACGGCGTTGTCCACCTGCCGCCCGCCGTGGTTGGACACGACGATCCCGTCGACGCCGAGGTCGAACGCCCGGCGCGCGTCGTCCGGGTGCAGGATCCCCTTGAGCACGACCGGCAGCCGGGTGCGGTCGCGCAGCGTGGCCAGGTGCTCCCACGACAGGCCGGGGTTGGAGTACACGTCGAGGAACGTCTCGACGGCGGCGCGCGGCTCGGGCGAGCGCAGGTTGTCGCGGAACCGCCCGGGGTAGGCGCGCGTCATGGCGAGCAGCGAGCGCACCGCGCCGGCGGTGACCTGCACGGCGTCGCGCGCCCCGGACGCCGCGGCCCGCGCGACCCGCTCGCGCACCAGCTCGGAGAAGCGCGGGTCGCTCGTGTACTGCGCGATGCCGAGGCCGCGGGCGAACGGCAGCGAGCCGAGGTCGAGGTCCTGGGGGCGCCACCCGAGCACGGTCGTGTCGAGCGTGACGACGAGCGCGCCGGCGCCCGCCGCCTCGGCCCGCGCGATCAACGAGTCGACGAGGTCCTCGTCGGTGCTCCAGTAGAGCTGGAACCAGCGCGCCGCGTCGCCCATCTCGGCCGCGCACGCCTCCATGGGGTGGCAGGCCTGGTTGGACAGCACGTACGGGACGCCGGTCGCGGCGGCCGCGCGCGCGACGGCGAGGTCGGCGTCGGCGCCCAGCAGCGCCGCCGCCCCCACCGGAGCGAGCAGCAGGGGGCTCGCGTGCCGGGTGCCGAACAGCTCGACCGACGCGTCCCGCTCCACGGCCCCGGCGGCCATGCGCGGCACGACCGCCCAACGGTCGAACGCCTCCCGGTTGCGCCGCATCGTGCGGCCCTCGCCCGCGCCGCCCGCCACGTACGCCCAGGCCCGCGCGCCGGAGGCCCGGCGGGCGGCCCGCTCCAGGGCCGCGGAGCTCGTCGGGACGCGGGGGCGCCGGCCCAGCACCCCCGCCCGGTAGATCGCGGACTGCCGGGCCAGCCCCGCCCCGGGTGCGCTCATCCCACCGGACGCACGCGCAGGATCTCGGTCCGCGCGATCGCGCGGTCGCGCACGTCGAGCCGCGCCTCGCGGTCGGGTTCCGCCATGAAGTCCGCGAGCGCCTCCTCGTCAGGCATCTCGATGAGCTGCACCTCGGTCGGCTGGACGGCGCCGTGCGCGGCGTCGTCCGTGTGCGCCACGTTGGTCACGCGGTGCAGCACCCGCCCGCCGTGCCGCGGCACGAGCGCCAGCACCTGGGTCTCGTAGTCCGCCAGCGCCTGGGCCTCGCCGTCGGCTGCCCACAGCAGCACGCACAGGGTGATCGCCATCGTCCACCTTCTCTCTCGCGGTCGTCCGGACGATCCTGTCAGGCCAGCGGCACTCCCCGGCGCACGGCGCGCGCGAGCCGCGGCGGGACCTGCACCACGCCGTCGGACGTGGTGACGGGCACGAGGGCCGTCGGTGCGGCCTTCCAGCGGGCCCGCCTGCTGCGGGTGCGCGAGCGGGAGGTCTTGCGCTTGGGGACGGCCACGGCCGCTCCTCTCGTCGGTCTCGGTGGTCTCGGGGGGGAACCCCCGGTTCAGCCCTGGCGGGCGTTGAACCGGGGGTTCTGCTTGTTGATGACGAACGTCCTGCCGCGGCGGCGGACGACCTTGGCGCCCGGCAGCCGCTTCAGCGACCGCAGCGAGGCGCGGACCTTCATCGGGCGCCCTGCCCGTAGCGGCGGCGGAACTTCTCGACGCGGCCCGCGGTGTCGACGACGCGCGCGGCCCCCGTCCAGAACGGGTGGCTGGCGCTCGAGATCTCGACGTCGACCACCGGGTAGGTGTTCCCGTCCTCCCACTCGATCGTGCGGGTGGGGCGGCCGGGCCCGGAGGCGGCGTCCCCCGCCAGCGTGGAGCGCGTGAGGAACGCGGTACCGGCGCTGGTGTCGCGGAAGACGACGGGGCCGTAGGTGGGGTGGATGCTCTGCTTCATGGTGGTGTCTCCTCTACCAGCTGGACTTGGTGACGCCGGGCAGCTCGCCCCGCAGCGCCAGCTCGCGCAGGCGGATGCGGGACAGGCCGAAGCGGCGCAGGTAGCCGCGGGGGCGGCCGTCGACGACGTCGCGGTGGCGCAGGCGGGTGCGGCTCGCGTCGCGGGGCTGACGCTGCAGCTCCATGACGGCCGTGGCCCGCTCCTCCGCCGTGGACGACGGCGACGCGACGACGCGCTTCAGGTCGGCCCGCCGGGCGGCGTACCGCTCGACGACGTCGCGGCGCCGCGCGTCGGCGGCGATCTTCGACGTCTTGGCCATCAGCGCTCCTCGCGGAAGTCGACGTGCCGGCGCACGACCGGGTCGTACTTGCGCAGCACGACACGGTCGGGGTCGTTGCGACGGTTCTTGCGGGTGACGTACGTGAAGCCCGTGCCCGCCGTCGAGCGGAGCTTGACGACCGGGCGCAGGTCGGTGCGGGTTGCCATCAGACCTTCTCTCCTCGTGCCTGGATCCTGGCGACCACGACGTCGATGCCGTCGCGGTCGATGGTCTTGATGCCCCGGGCGCTCACCCGCAGCGTGACGGTGCGGCCGAGCGAGGGCACCCAGTAGCGCTTCTTCTGGACGTTGGGGTCCCACCGGCGCTTGGTCCGCACGTGCGAGTGCGAGATCGCGTGGCCGAACCCCGGCACGGTGCCGAGCACCTGGCAGCGGGCGGACATCGATGCCTCCTTCATGAGAACGGTTCTCATCAGGGCGCTAGAGTGACAGACTTGAGAACTGTTCTCAAGTACCGTCATCCCCAACCCGCCGGAGGTGCCCGTGATTCCCGACCGCCCGCACGCCCCCGTCCCGCCCGCGCTGAGCGTGCTCGTCGCCGTCGACCCCGTGCTGCGTGACGCCGCCGCCGCGAGCCTCACGCTCGGCGCGCCCGACGTCGTCGTCGTGCGGCACGACCTGCTCCCGGACGACGGGGCGCTGCGCCGCGTCGTCGTCGACGCGACCGGCGTCCTGGAGGACGAGACCGTGGCGCTGGAGCACGCGTGCGTCTCGTGCAGCGTGCGCGAGGACGCCGTGCCGGCGCTCGCCCGCCTCGCCGACGACGGCCGCTGGGCCCACCTCGTGCTCGCCCTGCCCGTCACCGCCGAGCCGCTCCCGGTCGCCCGGGCCATGGCCGCCCAGGCCGAGCCGGGAGGCGCGCTCGAGGACCTGCGGCTCGCCGCGACGGTCGGCGTCGTCGACCTCGACGACCTGGAGGCCGACCTCCTCGGCGACGAGCTGGTCGACGAGCGCGGGCTCGCGCTCACCGACGACGACCAGCGGCCCGTCGGCGAGGCCCTCGCGGCCCAGCTCGAACAGGTGGACGTGGTCGTCACGACCGGCGGCTCGGCCACGGGCGGCGGCCTCGTCGACCGGCTGCGCGCGGTCGACAGCCACCGCGTCGACGGCCTGCACGACCTCGACCCGGTCGCGCTCGCCGCCCGCTCGCACGCGCCCGCCGCGGCCGAGCGCCGCGCCCACCCCCTCGGTGCGCGCGGGGCCCGCCGGCGCGCCAAGGACCCCCGCGACCGGAGCTGGAGCCTCCTCCTGCGCAGCGACCGGCCGTTCCACCCGGAGCGGCTGCTGGCCCACGTCGAGGACCTCGGCACCGGGCCGGTCCGCAGCCGCGGCGTCTTCCACGTGCCGAACCGGCCCGACTCCGCGTGCCTGTGGGACGGCGCGGGCGGCGCCCTGTGCGTCGCCGACCTCGGCACGTGGGACGAGGTCGCGGCCGGGCACCCGCCCGTCACCCGCATCCTCGTGGTGGGGGCGGGCGAGCCGCGCGACGCGCGCGGGGTGCACGACCGCATCCTCGACGCCTTCGGCGAGGCCCTGGCCACCGGCGACGAGGTGGCGGACGGCGGGCTGCGCTGGCTGGGGCGCGAGGACGTCCTGGCGCCGTGGCTGGGAACACGGACCGGCTGAGCGCTGTTCCTCCCGCGCGGGCCACGGCGCCGGTCCACGCGACCGACGGCCGCGAGCGTCATAGGCTCCTCGCGGACCCGCATCCACGACGGACGGGAGACACACGCATGGCCGCACGCGCGCTCGCCGAACGGCTGCGCACCGAGTCCGGTGCGGCGCTGCTGCTCGTGGGCGTGACGCTGCTGGCCCTGGTGTGGGCGAACTCGCCCCTGTCGGGCTGGTACGAGCACCTGTGGGAGCTGCCGATCCACGTCGACGTCGGCGACCTGCGCTTCGACATGGACCTGCACCACTGGGTCAACGACGGCCTCATGGTGCTGTTCTTCTTCGTCGTCGGCCTCGAGGTCCGCCAGGAGCTCGCGATCGGGTCGCTGCGGCAGCGCAGCCAGCGCCTGGTGCCCCTCGTGGCGGGCACGCTCGGCGTCATCGTCCCCGCCCTGGTCTTCCTCGCCGTCGCCGGGCACGCCGACCCGCACGGCTGGGGCGTCGTCGTCGGCACGGACACGGCGTTCCTGCTGGGCGTGCTCGCCCTGGTCGGGCCGGCGATGTCGAGCCAGCTGCGCGTCTTCCTGCTCACGCTGTCCGTGGTGGACGACTTCCTCGCCGTCGGCATCATCGGCGTCGTCTACTCCGAGGACGTGCGGCTCGCCCCGCTCCTCGTGGCCCTCGCCGCGCTCGGCGTCCTGTGGCTGCTGGGCCGCATGCGGGAGTGGCGCAGCTCGCCGTACGTCCTCGTCGTCGTGGTGCTGTGGGGCGCGACCGTCCAGGCGGGCATCCACCCGTCGATCGCGGGGATGCTCGCCGGGCTGCTGGTGCCGGCGGTCGCCACACGCCGCGACGACGTGCTCCAGGCCAAGAGCCTGTTCCGCGACTACTGGCAGTCGCCCAGCGCCAGCGTGGCGCGCAACGCCCGCGTCGGCCTGGCCCGGTCCATCTCGGTCAACCACCGCCTGCACGACGTGCTGCGCGGGCCCGTGTCCCTCGTCGTCGTGCCGCTGTTCGCGCTGGCCAACGCCGGGATCGACCTGCGGGGCGGCGCGCTCGGCGCGGCGCTCGGGTCGGTGATCACCTGGGGCGTCGTGGCGGGGCTGGTCGTGGGCAAGCTCGTGGGCATCGGGCTCGGCACCTGGGGCGCCGTCCGCGCGGGTCTCGGCCGGCTGCCCGACGGCGTGGGCCCGGGCAGCGTGCTCGGCGGTGCGGCCCTGTCCGGCATCGGGTTCACCGTGTCGCTGCTGGTCGTGGACCTGGCGTTCGACGGCACGCCCGCCGGGCAGGCCGCGACGGTCGGCATCCTCATCGCGATGGTGCTGTCCACCCTGCTGGGGTGGGCGATCTTCACCGTCGCCCGCGTGCGGTACGGCGAGGCGAGCGCGGACCTGCCCGTCACCCTCACCCCCGCCGTCGACCCCGAGCGCGACCACGCGAAGGGCGACCCCGACGCCGCGCACACCGTCGTCGAGTACCTCGACTTCGAGTGCCCGTTCTGCGCCCGCGCGACCGGGATGGGGGCCGAGCTGCGCGAGCACTTCGGCGACCGCGTGCGGTACGTCGTGCGGCACCTGCCGCTGGAGGACGTGCACCCGCACGCCTACCTGGCCGCCGTCGCGGCCGAGGCCGCGCACCGGCAGGGGAAGTTCTGGGAGATGCACGACCGGCTGTTCACGCACCAGTCCCGCCTAGAGCCCGACGACCTGCGCGAGCACGCCGCCGAGATCGGCCTCGACCTCGGACGGTTCGACGACGACATGACGGACGAGGCCCTGCACGCGCGCGTCCGCGACGACGCGGCGAGCGCGGCGGCCAGCGGTGCGCGCGGCACGCCGACGTTCTTCCTCGACGGCGACCGGCACCGCGGGCCGCACGACGCGCGCACGCTCATCGCCGCGCTCGAGGCGAACGAGGACGACCCCGCCCTGCGCCGGCGGTCGTGAGGCGGGTCAGGTGAGGTCGAGCGCCCAGGTCTGGCCGACGAGGTCGTGCCCGAAGCTGTGGTGCGGCTGCTCGTCGACCAGCGCGAACCCGGCCGCCTGGTAGAGGTGCCGGGCGGACGCGAGCACGTCGTTGGTCCACAGCACGACGCGCCGGTAGCCGGCCTCCCGGGCGAATCGCAGGCACTCCTGGACGAGGCGGCCACCGACTCCGTGGCCGCGCGCCTCCGGCACGACGAGCAGGAGGCGCAGCCGCGCCACGCCGTCCTCCTGGTCGGCCGCCAGGAGGATGCAGCCCGCGCGCCGGCCGTCCACCTCAGCGATCCACGCGGCCTCGCGCGCGGGGTCGTGGGCGCTCGCGTAGTCGGCCACGATCCGGGCCACGAGCACCTCGAAGTCCGCGTCCCAGCCGAACTGGCGGTGGTACACCTCGCCGTGGGTCTGCACGATCCACCCGAGGTCCCCCGGCCGGTCCGCGGGCCGGACGACGACGGCATGCCGGACGACCGTCCCGGTCATGGCCCCTCCTCACATCGGGTCGGCGACCCCTCGGCCACCGGACTGAAACGACCGTTTCACTCGTCCGCTAGGTTAGCCCCCATGACGCGCCAGGCACCACCCCCCTCCCCCCGCCGCACCGAGCTGCTCGAGGCCGCGTACTGCTACGCGCTGGAGCACGGGCTGACGGACCTCTCGCTGCGTCCCCTCGCGGCGGCGGTGGGATCGAGCCCGCGGGTGCTGATCCTGCTGTTCGGCAGCAAGGAGGGCCTGCTCCGGGCCGTGCTCGCCCGCGCGCGCGAGGACGAGACCGCCCTCCTCGACCACCGGGGCGACAGACGGGGACTCGCCGACGCCGGCCGGCACGTGTGGGAGTGGCTGGCGGACCCGGAGCACCGGCCCCTCCTGCGGCTGTGGGCCGAGTCCTACACCCGGTCGCTCGGCGCGGCCGACGGGCCGTGGCACGGCTTCGCCCGCGGCACGGTGGACGACTGGCTCGCCCTGCTCGCGGCCCACCAGCCCGCCGGCGAACGGGAGTCGGAGGCCGGCGCCCGCCGCCGCACGGCGATCCTCGCCCTGCTGCGCGGCGCCCTGCTCGACCTGCTCGCCACCGACGACGTCGCGCGTGTCGGCGCCGCCGTCCAGGCCCAGCTGGCGCTGTTCGACGACGCTCCCGCACCGCCCGCCGGCGACGCCCGCGGCGAGGCATGATGGGCCGCATGGGATACCAGAAGCCGTCCGCGACGACCGACGCCGACCTGCCGTTCCTCCGCCGCTGCGTGGAGCTCGCGCGCGAGGCGCTGGACGACGGCGACGAGCCGTTCGGCTCGCTGCTCGTCGACGTGACCGGCGCCGTCGTGTTCGAGGACCGCAACCGCGTGCAGGGCGGCGACCAGACCCGCCATCCCGAGTTCGAGATCGCCCGCTGGGCCGCCGCGCACCTCACGCCCGAGGAGCGGGCGGGCGCCACCGCGTACACGTCGGGCGAGCACTGCGCGATGTGCAGCGCGGCGCACGCCTGGGTCGGTCTCGGCCCCATCGTGTACGCCACCAGCACGGCCCAGCTCACCGCGTGGCTCCAGGAGTGGGGCGTGGCACCCGGGCCGGTGACCCCGTTGCCCGTGGGCGACGTCGCGCCCGGGATCCCCACGCGCGGGCCCGCGCCCGAGCTCGCCGACGAGGTGCGCGACCTGCACGCCCGCCTGCACGGGGCTCACGAGGTGCACGACCCCGCCTGACGGTGTTTGCCTGGGGAACATGAGCGACTCTCCCGACCCCGCCCCCGCCCGCAACCCCTGGACCTGGCGGGTGATCGTGCTCGCCGCAGTCGTGGTGGTCGCCGTCGTCGTCTGGCTGGTCGTGCGGGACGACGGCGGCGACGGCGCGACGGCCGCGTCGCCGCCCCCCACCGCGACCGCGACCCAGGACGCCTCCCCCGACCCCTCCGCCTCGCCCACGACGACCGGCGCCGCGGGCTGCGCCGAGACCGACGAGGGCACGCCGGAGGGCGCCGACACGCACGAGACGGTCGACGTGGACGGCGACGGCGAGGCCGACACCGCATGGCTCACCGGGGGCGCCGACCGCCGGTTCGGGATCACGACGGCGTCCGGCGCCACCTTCTCGGTCGCGGTCGACTCCGCGAGCCCTCAGCGCGCGTCCGCCGTCGTGAACGTCGTGGCGGCGGGCGACGACACCGCGCCGATCGCGCTCGTCGACACGGGCCGCGAGGTGCTGCTGTTCTCCGCCGCCGACTGCGACCTCGCCGCGACGCAGAACCTCGCGGGCGCGCCCTACACGTTCGACAAGGGCTTCACGGGCCAGGGCACGGGGGTCGGCTGCACCGAGGTCGACGGGGCGCTGCACCTCGCCGGCCTGAACGCGACGTCCGCCGACGGCTCCTTCACCGTCGAGCGGACGTTCGTGGACCTGGACGACGGTGCGCTGGCGGCGTCCAACGGCGAGGCGTCGACGGTCGCGGAGGGCGCCGGCCCCGACGACCCCGTGGTCGTCACGGCGCAGGGGACGAGCTGCGGCGAGCTCGCCGTGGGCGAGGACGGGCCGGTGGAGCCGGAGTCCTGAGCCCGGCGCGCCGCGCCCTTGCGTCGCGCATCGACGTCGATCAATATGAGGGCATGTCCACCCTCCCCGACGACGGCGCCCGGCCGGCCGCCCTGTTCGTCTGCGTGCACAACGCCGGCCGCTCCCAGATGGCCGCGGGCTACCTGCGCGCCCTGTCCGGCGGCGCCGTCGAGGTGCGATCGGCCGGCTCCATGCCCGCCGACCGCATCAACCCCGTCGCCGTCGAGGCCATGGCCGAGGCCGGCATCGACATCACCGCCGAGCAGCCCAAGGTGCTCACGACCGACGCCGTCCAGGCGTCCGACGTCGTGATCACCATGGGCTGCGGCGACGCCTGCCCGATCTTCCCCGGCAAGCGGTACGAGGACTGGGAGCTCGACGACCCCGCCGGCCAGGGCATCGAGGCCGTCCGCCCCATCCGCGACGAGATCCGGCGCCGGGTGCTCGGGCTGCTCGCGTCCCTGGGCGTCGACCCCGTCGCCCACTGACCCCGCTGCCGCCGTCAGGCGTCCTCGCCGTCGCCGGATCGGCCGTGCGCGACGCCGGAGGCGAAGCCGACCCCGGCGGGCGCGCCGACGCCCAGCGTGACGAGCTGCGGCTCCGCCGGGGCGGTGCCGCAGCACGACCCGGCCGACGACTCGCCGTCGGCCGCCAGCGCCAGGTCGCTGGAGCAGACGCCGGTGGCGGGCAGGTCCAGCTCGACGGCGTCGGCGGCGGCCCGGTCGCCGGCCAGCGCGGCGGCGACGGAGCGCACCTGCTCGTACCCGGTGGCCAGGAGGAACGTCGGGGCCCGGCCGTAGGACTTCATGCCGACGAGGTAGAACCCGTCGTCGGGGTGGCGCAGCACCGCCTCGCCGTGCGGCGGCACCGTGCCGCAGGAGTGCTGGTTCGGGTCGATGAGCGGCGCGAGCGCGCTCGGGGCCTCGACGACGGGGTCGAGGTCGAGGCGCACCTCGCGCAGCATGCCCAGGTCGGGCCGGAAGCCGGTCGCGTCGACGATCGCGTGCACCTCGAGGGCCAGCGGCTCGTCCTTGGCGGTGCCGAGCACCTGCACGGCGTCGGCCCCGGGGACCAGCTGCTCGATCGACACCCGGGTCAGCAGGCGCAGCCGGCCGGCGTCGACGGCCTCGCGCAGCCGGGTGCCGAGGAGCCCGCGCGCGGGCAGCTCGTCGTCGGCGCCGCCGCCGAACAGACGGCGCGCGGAGCCGCCGCGGATCGCCCACGTGACGGTCGTACCGGGCTCGGACTCGGAGAGCTCCACGAGGCTCAGCAGGGTGTTCGCCGCGGAGTGGCCCATCCCGACGACCAGCGCGTGCCGCCCGGCGAAGCGGGCGCGGTCGGCGCCCAGGACGTCGGGCAGCGGCCCGGTGACGAACGGCGCGGCGTCGGCCTCGCCGGCCGCGGGCAGGCCGCTGACGCCGAGCGGGTTCGACGTCGAGAAGGTGCCGGAGGCGTCGACGACGGCGCGGGCCAGGACGTCGGCGACGCGGCCCGTGGCGTCCATGGTCCGCACCCGGTAGCCGCGGCGCTCACGGCCGAGCGAGCGGGTCTTGTCCGCCCCGTCCCGGGCGACGGCGAGCACACGCGTGCCGGTGCGCAGCCGGGACGCGATCTGCGGGGTCGCGGCCAGCGGGGCGAGGTAGCCCTCGACGAGCTCGCCGCCGGTCGGCAGGGCGTCGGGGTCGGGCGAGGTCCACCCGGTGGGCTCCAGGAGCCGCCGGGCCGCGGCGTCGACGTCGTACCGCCACGGCGAGAAGAGCCGCACGTGCCCCCACGAGGCGACGGCCGCGCCGGCGCTCTCGCCGGACTCCAGCACCAGGGGTTCGAGGCCGCGCTCCAGCAGGTGCGCCGCCGCCGCCAGGCCCACCGGGCCCGCGCCGATCACGACCACCGGGAGCTCGCTCCGCACCGTCTCGACCATCTCGCACTCCCTCGTATCGATGAACTTCGATGACTGAACGGGGACAACGTATCCACATTCTTCGATGCGTGGCAAGATGAAGGCATGACGACGATCGACCTGCCGCTGACGCCCGTGTCCACCGACGGCGGCTGCTGCGGCACGGCCGCTCCCCCGGTGGACGTCGCCGAGGCGCGCGACCTCGCCCGCACGTTCAAGGCGCTCGCCGACCCGACGCGCGTGCAGCTGCTGTCGATCGTGACCGCCCACGAGGGCCACGAGGCGTGCGTCTGCGACCTCACCGAGCCGGTCGGCCTGGCGCAGCCGACCGTCAGCCACCACCTCAAGATCCTCGTCGAGGCGGGCCTGCTCGAGCGCGAGCAGCGCGGGCGCTGGGCGTACTACCGCGCGGTGCCGGGCGCCGTCGCGGGCCTCGCCGGCTCGCTCTCCGCGCTCACGCCGACGCCCGCGACGGCCTCCGCGTGAGGAACAGCACCGGGATCAGCAGCAGCGACAGGACGCCGCCGCCGAGGGCCAGCGTGGCGTAGCTCGATCCGGCCATCACGACCCCTGACATCGCACCCCCGCCGGCTCCGGCGAGGGCGATGAGCACGTCGACCGTGCCCTGGGTGCGGGCCCGGGTGGCGGGCGTCGTCGCGTCGACGATGAGCGCCGTGCCCGCGATGAGGCCGAAGTTCCACCCCAGCCCGAGCAGCGCGAGCGACAGCACGAGCAGTGCCATCGAGTCACCCGGCGCCACGGCTCCGGTGATCCCCGCGAGCAGCAGGGTCACGCCCGACGCGACCGCCATCGGCAACCGCCCGACCTTGTCGACCAGCACTCCCGTGACCAGCGACGGCAGGAACATCGCGGCCACGTGGATGCCGATGACGAGGCCGACGTCGCTCAGGTCGTGGCCGTGACCGCGCATGTGCACGGGAGTCATCGTCATGATCGCGACCATCGCGATCTGCGTCAGCACCATGACCGTGGCACCCACGACGACGCCGGCGGGCACGCGCCGCGCGGTGCGCGGCGACGCGTCGTCCGGCCCCCCGGGCTCGGTGACGTCCGCGCGCGCCAGCGCCTTGGCGACGAGGAACGGGTCGGGCCGCAGCAAGGCGAACAGCGTGCCGCCGGCGGCGAGGAACGCGACGGCCGCGAGGAGGAACGGTCCGGCGAGCGCGGGCAGCCCCAGCGACGTCGCCAGCCCGCCCAGCGGCTCCACGAGGTTCGGCCCCGCCACCGCACCGAGCGTCGTGGACACCATCGCGACGCTCGCCGCCGTCGCGCGGCGGTCCGGTGCGGCGAGGTCGGTGCCGGCGTACCGGGCCTGGAGGTTGGTGGACGTGCCCGCGCCGTAGACGAACAGCGACACCAGCAGCAGCGGGACGGCGCCGAGGGCCGCGGCCACGACCACGCCGACCGCGCCCAGACCGCCGGCCGCGAAGCCCAGCCCCAGGCCGACGCGGCGGCCGGCGCGCTGGGTGATCCGCCCGACGAGGAAGGCCGCCAGCGCCGAACCGAGCGTGAACAGCATCGTGGGCACCCCGGCGAGGCGGTCCGTGCCCAGCATGTCCTGCGCGAGCAGCGCGCCCACGGTGACCCCCGCGGCCAGGCCTGCGCCGCCGAGCACCTGGCTCGCGACGACGACGGTCAGCGTGCGGCGCTGCAGCGTGCGCAGCTCGTCGGGCGACGGCAGCACGGGCACCTCCGGGGGCGCGAGGACGGGCAACGGCAGCGTAGCCGTCGGCGGCGGTCAGACGGCGGTGACGGCGTCCGGCGGGCGAGCGCCGTCGGCCCAGGCGATGCCGAGCCGCCGGGTGGTGCGCGGCTCCAGCGGCACGTACACCGGGTCGGCGGCGTCGGGCCGCTCGGGCCGGGGCAGCACAGCCACACCCATCCCCGCGGCGACGAGGCCGCGGATGGTGTCGACCTCGCTGGACTCGAACGCGACCTCCACCTCGACCCCGGCGGCGCCGAGCATGCCCTCGACGACGCCGCGCAGCTCGGTCGTGCGGGAGAACGCGACGAACCGCTCCCCCGCCAGCTCGCCGACGCCCACGCCCGTGCGCCCCGCCAGCCGGTGCCCGGGCGGGACGGCGACGCACAGCACCTGCTCGTGCAGCAGCCGCCAGCCCGTGGTGCGGGCGGGCGGCGGGGGCGTGACGAGCGCGAGGTCGAGCACGTCGTCGTCGAGCCAGCCGAACAGGTCCTGCGCGAACCCCTGGCGCAGCTCGAAGCGGCGGTCCGGGTCGTCACGACGCAGCTCGGTCACGACGCGCGGCACCAGCCACCGCGCCACGGACTGGAGGAAGCCGAGGCGCACCGTGCGCGCGCCGAGCGCCTCCTGGCGCACGTGCCGGCGCGCCACCTCGATCTCGTCGAGCACCCGCGCGGCGTCGCCGCGGAAGCTCACGCCGGCCCGGTTGAGCGCGATCCGGCGCCCGTGCCGGCGGAACAGCTCGACGCCGAGCCCCGCCTCCAGCCGGGCGAGCGTGCGCGAGACCGTCGACTGGTCCACGCGCAGCAGCGCCGCCGTGTCGCGCGTGCTCTCCGTCTCGCACAGCGACAGGAACACCCGCAGGGTCTGCTCGTCCACGTCACCTCCCGTGACTCACGTCCCGCGATCTGATGCGATTCTGTCATCACGACCGGCGTCGGGATCATTTGGCGCATTGGAACGGCGGGCGCATCGTGGACCGGTGACCACCGCCCCGCCCACGCCGACGTCGGCGCGCGACACCGCCCGGCTCGAGGGCCACCGCCCCGGGTCGCGGGCGTACCGCCGCACCCTGCTGGGGCTCGCCGCGGGCGGGCTCGCGAACTTCTCCCTGCTCTACTACGTGCAGCCGCTGCTGCCGCAGGTCGCCGCCCACTACGAGGTCTCGGCGGGCGCGTCGGCCCAGGTGCTGTCGGTGACGACGGCGGCGATGGCGGTCGCGCTGCTCGCGGTCGGCCCCGTCGCGGACCGGTTCGGGCGGGTCGAGGTGATGCGCTGGTCGCTGCTCGCCTCGGGCGTGCTGGGGCTCGCGAGCGCCTTCGCCCCCACCTGGGGCAGCCTGCTGGTGCTGCGCGGCCTCGCCGGCGTGGCGCTGGCCGGCCTGCCCGCCGTCGCGCTCGCCTACCTGCGCGAGGAGATGCACCCCGGCGCGCACGCCCGCGCCAACGCCGCCTACATCGCGGGCACGGCGGTGGGCGGCGCCGTCGGCCGGCTCGTGCCCGGCCCGCTCGCCGCGCTCGGCGGGTGGCCGCTGGCCACCGAGGTGCTGAGCGTCACGACGCTCCTCGCCGCCGTCGCCCTGTGGGCGCTCGTGCCGCGCTCGGCGCGCTTCACGCCGCGGCCGCTGCGGCTCGGCAGCGTGCTGACGGGGACGGCGTCGGCCTTCCGCGACCCGGTCGTGGCACTGCTGTGCGCCGTCGGCTTCGCGAGCATGGGGACGTTCGTCGGCGTCTACAACGCGGTCGCGTTCCGGCTGGAGGCGCCGCCGTTCTCCCTCGGGCACGCGGTGACGCTCGTGTACCTGGCGTACCCGGTCGGCATCGTCACGCCGTCCGTCGCGCAGCTCCTGGCCCGACGCCGCGGGCGCGGTCCGGCCGTCGTCGCCGGCCTCGTGCTGCTCGCCGTCGGGGCCGCGGTGACCGTGCCGCCCTCCGTCGTGGCCGTCGTCGCCGGGCTGGGGATCCTCACGGTCGGCTTCTTCTGCGCGCACTCGCTGGTCAGCGGCTGGGCCGTGGACCGGGCGCACCGCCAGGGGCGCGGCACCGCCCAGGCGTCGAGCGCGTACCTCTTCGCGTACTACGTGGGCAGCGCCGTCATGGGTGCGGTCGCGACGCACGTCTGGGAGGACGCCGGCTGGGCGGGGGTGGTCGGGCTGGCGACCGTCACCACCGCCGTCGCCGTCACCGCCGCCGCCGTCGCCGCGCGCCTCGACCGGCGCCCTACGCTGTGACCGTGCCGCACGCGATCGCCGACGACGCCGCCGAGATCGCCTATCAGGTGCGAGGCGACGGGCCGCCGCTGGTGCTGCTGGCCGGGCAGGCGAACTCGCACCGCTGGTGGGACCCGGTGCGCGCCGGGCTCGGCGCCGGGCGCCGCACGATCACCCTGGACTGGCGCGGCACCGGAGCGTCCGGCCCGACCGACCGCGAGCTGAGCACGCGGCGTCTCGCGGGCGACGTCGCCGCCGTCCTCGACGACCTGCGCGTCGAGCGGGCGGACGTCTACGGCACGTCGATGGGCGGCCGCGTGGCGCAGTGGTTCGCCGTCGACCACCCCCACCGGCTGGGGCGGCTCGTGCTGGGCTGCACGACGCCCGGCGGCGCGCACGCCGTCGAGCGCTCGCTCGAGGTGCGCCGCGCGATGGTGCAGCCCGACCGGCGCGCGGCCCGGCGCGCCCTGCTGGACCTCATGTACACGCCGGGCTGGGTGGCCGCGCACCCCGGCCCGACGACCGTCGAGGGCGACCCCTCCATGTCGCCGCAGGCGCGGCGCGACCACCTGCGCGCCAGCGACGGCCACGACGCGTGGGAGGCCCTGCCCCGGGTGCTGGCGCCCACGCTGGTGCTGCACGGCGCGGACGACGTGCTCGCCCCCGCGGTGAACGCGGACCTGCTGGGGCAGCGGATCCCCGGCGCCCGCGTCGAGGTGCTGCCGGGCCTGCGGCACGCGTACTTCCACGAGGGCGAGGCCGTCGCGACGCCGCTCGTGCGCGAGTTCCTCGGGTGATCCCTCCGGTGAACCCCTGAGCCGGCCCTGAGCCCGCCGTCCTCCCGTGGTCGTACGCGTCGCCGGCGAGGTTCCCCTCCGAGGCCGACGACGCCACCACCTGCGCGTTCGTAGCGTCGAGGACATGACGCAGCACGAGAACCACCACGACCACCACAGCACCCACCGCGCCGACCGCGCCGACGTCTCGGCGGTCACCACGTCCCCCGTGCGCCGCTACCGCGGCGTCGGCGTGCTGGCCCTCGCCTCCGTCGTCGCCGTCACGACGACGGCGTGCGGCGCGATCACGGAGGCCCTGAGCGAGCGCGGCTCCGGCCACACCAAGGCGTTCGCGTACGACAGCGGCGCGGACGGCAAGGCCGACGAGGGGCTGCCCTCCTGGGTGCCGGACGACGCCTCCGACGTCCAGGGCGTCTTCCGCACCACCGGCGACGAGGTGATCCTCACGATGGACGCCGACGTGACGTCCCTGCCGTCCGACTGCACGTCCGTCGACGCCGACCACCCGCTCGTCGCGAAGCCCGCGCGCGGCACCCTCACCGCCGACGACTACCGCACCGGCTCGACGCTCGAGGCGGACTGGTGGGCCACCGGCCAGGAGCAGGACGCGACGCTGCAGTGCGGCGGCTGGTGGGTGGGCACCCAGGACGGCGGCCTGTTCGCCTTCACCCCGGAGCTCAAGGCCGTGCAGATCGAGGACCAGCCCGACCCGGCGTGACGACACCCACGCCGCCCGCACCATTTCACCCGCACCATCTTGGCCGGGCAGCGGCGTGGCGCCGCCGACGGACGGATCCTGGAGGGGTCCGGCACCCTCGTGGCGGCTCCCCACGCCCGGGGACCGGCGGTCACAAGGGAGTGGATCGGCGATGGTCACGACTCGGCGCGGGTTCTCCAGCTTCTCGGTGGACGACCTCGACGCGGCACGCAGCTTCTACGCGGACACCCTCGGGCTCCGCGTCACGACCCTGGACGACGGCATGGGCCTGGTGCTCCACCTCGACACGAGCTCCCCGGTGTTCGTGTACCCGAAGGAGGACCACACCCCGGCGGCGTTCACCGTCTTCCACCTGGCGGTGGACGACGTCGACCCGGTGGTGGACGACCTCGTCGCGAAGGGCGTGAGCCTGGAGCGCTACGACGGCTTCGACCAGGACGAGAAGGGCGTCGCCCGCGGCTTCATGGAGGGCGGCGACGGCGCCTGGTTCACCGACCCGGCGGGCAACGTCATCGGCCTGATGGACGGCGAGGGGGTGCGGCAGCTCCTCGACGAGGTCGGTGGCTGACCTCCACCGCGAGCCGCCGCACCACCCCCGCCGCCGCCGTCACTCGACGGTGACGGACTTCGCGAGGTTGCGCGGCCGGTCCACGTCCTCGCCGAGGGCGACGGCCGCGTGGTAGCCGAGCAGCTGGGTGGGGATGGTCAGCAGGATCGGGTCCAGCTCCACCTCGTTGCGCGGCACCTCGATGCGCGCGGTCGCGGCGTCGCCGAGCTCGACGCCCGGGTGCGTGATCGCGACGACGGCGCCCCCGCGGGCACGGATCTCCTGCGCGGCGGTGATGTTGCGCTCCAGCAGGTCGTCGGCGGGCATGATCGCGACGGTCGGCAGCTCGGGGCTGATGAGGGCGAGCGGGCCGTGCTTGAGCTCGCTGGTCGGGTACGCCTCGGCGTGCCGGTAGGTGATCTCCTTGAACTTCTGCGCGCCCTCGCGCGCCACGGGGTAGCCCCGCACGCGGCCGATGAAGAACAGGCTCGGCGCCTCGGACAGCTCCTTCGCCGCCGCGGCGAGGTCCTCCTCGTCGCCCAGGATCTGCGCGATCTGCCCGGGGATCGCCCGCAGGCCGGCGATGATCCGCTTGCCGTCCGCGAAGGACAGGTCGCGCACGCGGCCCAGCGCGAGCGCGAGCAGCGCGAACCCGACGCCCATGTGCGTGAGGGCCTTGGTCGACGCGACCGCCACCTCGGGACCGGCGTGCAGGTAGATGCCGCCGTCCACCTCGCGGGCGATGGACGACCCGACGGCGTTGACGAGCCCGACGACGGTGCCGCCCTTGCGCTGCACCTCGCGGACGGCGAAGAGCGTGTCGGCGGTCTCGCCGGACTGGCTCACCACCACGTAGAGGGTGGACGGCTCGATGATCGGGTTGCGGTAGCGGAACTCGCTCGCGGGCTCGGCGTCGGCGGGGATGCGCGCCAGGTCCTCGATCATCGACGCCCCGAGCTGGCCCACGTAGTACGCGGAGCCGCAGCCGAGGATCTTCACGCGGGTGAACCGGCGCAGCTGGCGCGGGTCGAGGTTGAGGCCGTCGAGCTTGGCGGTGCCGAACCGGTCGTCGAGGCGGCCGGACAGCATCCGCTCCACCGTCTCCGGCTGCTCGTGGATCTCCTTGTGCATGAAGTGGGCGTGGCCGCCCAGCTCCAGCTCCTCGACGGTGAGGTCGATGGTGACGGCGTCGCGCGCCGTGTGCTCCTCGTCGTTCGTGAAGGTGCGGAACCCGTCGGCCGTCACGGAGGCGAAGTCGCCGTCGTCGAGCAGCACGACCTGGCTGGTGTGGCGCACGATCGCCGCGGCGTCGGAGGCCACGAACATCTCGCCGTCGCCGACGCCGAGCAGCAGCGGCGAGCCGTTGCGCGCGACGACGATCCGGTCCGGGTTCTGCACGTCGGTCACCGCGAGCGCGTAGGTGCCGTCGATCTGCGCGACGGCGGCGCGCACGGCGTCCTCGAAAGCCAGCCCGCCGGCGAGCTCGCGCGCCACGAGGTGCGCGATGACCTCGGTGTCCGTGTCGGAGGTGAGCTCGACGCCCTCGGCGGTGAGGCGCGAGCGCAGCGCGTGGAAGTTGTCGATGATGCCGTTGTGCACCACGTGCACGCGGCCGTCGTAGGAGGTGTGCGGGTGGGCGTTGCGCTCGCTCGGCTCGCCGTGGGTCGCCCAGCGCGTGTGGCCGATGCCGACCGTGCCGGCGAGACGCGCGGGCAGGGCGGCCTCGAGGTCGCGCACGCGGCCCTTGGCCCGCACGACGCGCGACGGGTGCGCGCTGGAGCGCGGGTTGAGCACGGCGATGCCGGCCGAGTCGTAGCCGCGGTACTCCAGGCGCGTGAGGCCCTCGACGAGGACGGGTGCTGCCTGCTGGGGGCCGACGTAGCCGACGATTCCGCACATGGGTCTGGTTGCTCCTTGCCGTGGGGGTCTAGCCGTAGATGGTGCGACGGACCTGGCGCTCGCTGAGCTCCGGGGCGGCCACGAGGCGCTCGCGCAGCTCGGCGGCGATCTGCGCGTAGATCTCCTCGTTGCGGCGCCCGTAGGTGCGCAGCGACGCGTGCCGGCGACGGACGTACTCCTCGACCGGTTCGCGGTACCAGGCGAGGACGTCCTCGACGACGCGCTCCGCCTCCGCCGGGGACAGGCCCGTGGAGGTCGCGATGCGGGCGACGAGATCGGCGTCGGTCACCGGGACATCATGCGCCCCTCGTTCCCGACATGCCAGATCCTGCCCGAAATCGGGCAGGATCTGGAATTGCCGGCGGCATCGGCGTCAGGGCGCCGGCACCTCGCCCGCCGACCGCACGGCATCCTCGGGCGTCACCGACCCCGGCGGGGCGCAGACCACGCAGTACAGCCGCCGCCCCGGCAGCCGGGTCAGGGTCGGGTTGCCCGGCGTCTGTTCGTGCATCACGGCCGCGCCGACCCTCGCGTGCTCCAGGCAGGCCGCGGCCCCGCACGTGGAGCAGCTCGCCAGCGCCACCCTCTCCCGCCGGTCGCGCGTGGCGCACTCGTAGCAGTTCATCGCATCCTCCTTCCCCACGGGTCACGGCCTGCCCTGCGGGCGCCGGTCGAGGAGGCTCGGCGGGCGTCGGCGCCGGGCCGTCGTCGGCCCCGCGGTGATCCATCCGTCGCCTCCAACGTCGGACGGCACCCGCTGGCTCGCGGTGACGTGGGTCACACCCTGGCGCCCGGCGCTACGGCTCGCGGACCGCGTCGCCGTAGGCGTCCGCGAACCGGGCGAACAGCTCGAGGAAGGTGTCGACGTCGTCACCGAGGGCGGCGAGACCGTCGGCGTACGCGCCGAGCGCCTGGCTCGTCGCCTCCTCGAATCGCGCGCGACCCTCCTCGGTCGGCTCGACGAGCCGCGCGGACCGGCCGGCCTCGGTGAACCGGCGCAGGAGACCGGCCGCGAGCGCCCCGTTGACCTGGCGGTTCACCGTGGACTGCTCGAGCCGGAGCGCCTCGGCGATCTCCCGCAGGGTGCGCGGACGACCGTCGGAGAGCAGCCACAGCAGCCGTCCGTCCGCGACGCCGATCGCGCTGCGGTGCTCGGCGAGGCGCCGGTAGACGTCGAGGCGCGCGAGGAGCGACGCGACGCGACGGTCGGCAGGCAGGTCGGCACCGGACGGGACGGGGCCTTCGGGCAGGTCGGGGACGACGGGCGACGTCGCGGACGACGGTGTCACGGGCGGCATCGGATTCCCTCCAGGGTTGACGCGGGTCAATATGCAGGTAGCATACACACAGTCATATGTACTTTACACATCTCGAGGTGTGCCGTGAGTTCTTCCCCGTCCCCCGACGCCGCCACGGCGTCACGGTCCTCCGCCCGCGCGGTGGCCGTCATCGTCGTGCTGGGCTTCAGCAGCCTGTGCGCCGCCCTCATGCAGTCGCTGGTCATCCCCATCCAGAGCGAGCTGCCCGAGCTGCTCGGCACCACCGCCAGCAACGCGTCCTGGGTCGTGACCGCCACGCTCCTCGGCGGCGCCGTCGCCATGCCGGTCACCGGGCGGCTCGCCGACCTCTACGGCAAGAAGCCGGTCCTGGCCGTGTCCGCCGCGATCCTCGTCGTGGGCTCGCTGGTCTGCGCCCTGTCCGACGCCGTCGGCCCGATGATCGTGGGCCGCGTGCTCCAGGGCGTGGCCATGGGCTACATCCCCGTCGCGATCAGCATGGTGCGTGAGGCGGCGCCCGAGCACCTGCGCAACACCGCGGTCGCCGGCATCAGCGCCACGCTCGGCGTCGGCGGCGCGCTCGGCCTTCCCCTGGCCGCGTGGATCGCCCAGGACTTCGACTGGCACGTCCTGTTCTGGGTCTCGGCCGCCCTCGCCGCGGTCATGACGATCGGCACCCTCGTCGTCGTCCCGCACCTGCGCAACGCCCACCCCGGCCGCCTCGACGTCGTGGGCGCCCTCGGGCTCGCCGTCGGCCTCGTCGGCGTGCTGGTCGGCGTCTCCAAGGGCAACGACTGGGGCTGGGGCGCCGCGAGCACCCTCGGCATGATCGTGGGCGGCGTCGTCGTCCTGCTGCTGTGGGGCTGGTACGAGCTGCGCCACCACGACCCCCTGGTCGACCTGCGCACCACCGCCCGCCGGCCCGTGCTGCTCACCAACGTGGCCGCCGTCCTCATCGGCTTCGGCATGATGGCGCAGTCGATCGTGGTGCCGCAGCTGCTCCAGATGCCCACGGCCACCGGCTACGGCCTGGGCCAGACCATCCTCCAGGCGGGCCTGTGGATGGCCCCGGCCGGCCTCATGATGATGCTCTTCACGCCGGTCTCGTCCCGGCTGCTCACCCGGCTCGGCGGTCGCACCACCCTGGCGATCGGCGCGGGCGTCCTCGCGCTCGGCTACGTGGTGGCGGTCTTCCTCATGGACGCGCCGTGGCAGCTCATGCTCGCCTCGTGCGTGGCGTCCGCGGGCGTCGGGATCGGCTATGCCGCGATGCCCACCCTCATCCTCACCAACGTGCCCGCCGCCGAGTCCGCGGCGAGCGTGGGGCTGAACAGCCTCATGCGCTCCATGGGCACCACGGTGGCGGGGGCGGTCATGGCCATCGTGCTGACCAGCCACACCACCGTGCTGGCCCCGGGCACCCCGGCCGTCCCGACGGGGGGCGCGTTCCAGCTCTGCTTCGTCATCGGCGCCGCCGCGGCGGCCGTCGGCGCGGCGATCGTCCTGTGCATCCCGCGGCAGCGCGCCGGGCAGGAGGAGGGCCGGCACCTGGCCGCCGTCCCCGACGCCGACGACGAGCCGGCTCTCGTGGGCTGACACCGCGCGTCGGCCGGCTCGTCCGGACGGCGGGCCGGCACGAGCACCGCCCGGGCCTCCTCGAGCGCCCGGGCGGTGAGCGGCGCGGGGAGCGCGTCCGGCGTTGTTGACTTTGAGGTACAAAACGGGGGTAGAGTGTCGCCCATGGCACGACCCAGGACGTTCGACCCGGACACCGCCGTCGACCAGGCGATGGAGGTGTTCTGGCGCCAGGGATACGGCGCCACGACCCCTCAGGACCTGGTGGACGCGATCGGCATCGGGAAGGGGAGCCTCTATCACGCGTTCGGCAGCAAGCACGCGCTCTTCGAGCGGGCGCTCCGCCGGTACCGAGACACGCAGACGGCGGCGCTCATGGAGACCCTCGAGAGGCCCGGGCCCGTGCGGGAGCGGCTCGGCAGTGCCCTGCGGGCCCTGGCCGCCATGGACCTGGCCGACCCTGACCACCGCGGCTGCATGGCGGTGAACGCCGCCGCGGAGCTCGCCGGCGTCGACCCCGAGGCCGTGGCGCACGTGCGCCGCATGCTCGATCGCACGGAGCTCGCGTTCCGCGCCCTGATCGAGGAGGGTCAGCGAACCGGCGAGGTCGCCGCGGACAGGGACCCTGCGGCGCTCGGCAGCCTGCTCATGAACACCGTCGTGGGGATGCGGGTCATCGCTCGCGTCTCCGACGGACCCGGCCGGCTCGACCGCGTGATCGACGCGACCCTCGCCATCATCTGAGTCCCCGCCCGGGGACGTCGAGCCGCTCGTCCTACCTCAGTTGTGTACCTACAGTTCAAGAAAGGTCATCGTCATGGAGCTCAACCTCACCCACAAGACGGCCGTCGTCACCGGCGCGAGCCGGGGAGTCGGACTGGCGACCGTGCGTGCCCTCGTCGCCGAGGGCGTGCGCGTCGCCGGCGCGGCCCGCACCATCACGCCCGAGCTCAAGGAGACCGGGGCCGTCGCCGTCGCTGCCGACCTGAGCACGGCGGACGGAGTCGACGCCTTCATGCGCGAGGCCTCCCTCGCGCTGGGCGGCATCGACCTCCTCGTCAACAACGTCGGGGCCGGCGACGACGTCCACCTGGGCGGCTTCCTCGACACCGACGACGCCCGGTGGACGAGGGTCTTCGACCTCAACCTCCTGAGCGCGGTCCGTGCCACCCGGGCCGCGCTACCGAGCCTCGTCGAGCGACGCGGGGCGATCGTCAACGTCTCCTCCATGAACTCCAAGCTGCCGGCCGCCGCTCCCGTCGCCTACAGCGCGGCCAAGGCCGCCCTGACGGCGGTCGGCAAGTCCCTGGCGGAGGAGTTCGGGCCTCAGGGCGTGCGCGTCAACACCGTCTCGCCCGGGGTCGTGCGCACGGCGATCTGGGAGGACCCCGAGGGGTTCGGCGGGACGGTCGCCGCCGCGTCGGGCGTGGACCACGCCACGTTCCTGCAGGCGATCCCCGAGGCCTTCGGCATCACCACCGGGCGCATGACCGAACCGCACGAGGTCGCGGCGCTGATCGCCTTCCTCCTGTCCGACGCGGCGGGCAACATCACCGGCGCCGACTACTTCATCGACGGAGGCTCGGTGAAGGCGCTCTGACCCGGCCGGCGGACCGGATCGGCCGTCGCGTCGGACTCGCCTAGAGGCCCGCCACCGCGACGACGGTCACCAGGACCACCACGAGGGCGATGCCCGCCGCCGCCACGACGTGCACCGCGGGGCGGCGGCGGAGCACCGCGACGAACTCGCGCAGGTACGCGCTGGGGAAGAAGTAGCCCGCCGTCGGGGCGCCCACCGCGTGCACGTCGAGGCCGAGGTCCATCGCCTCCATGGCGGCGCGCGGCGCGTGGTAGTTGTTCGTCGCGACGAGGTACGGGCCCGGCGTGCCGTGCTCCCGCAGGACGGCGACGCCGAGGGTGAGGTTCTCCCGGGTGGTGCGCGCCCGGTCCTCCACGAGCACGCGGTCGGCGGGCACACCGTGGTCGACGAGCCACTCCCCCATCGCGACGCCCTCCGGTCGGTCCTCGTCCGCGCCCTGCCCGCCGGACGGGACGATCGGCACCGGGACGCCGTCGGACCCCAGCCGGTCCGCGGCGTCCCGCCCCGCCGTGAGGCGGGCCGCGAGGAGCGGCGGCACCCGGCCGCCCACCACCTTGGAGCCCAGCACGACGACGCCGTGCGCGGGCACCCGGGCCGCGTACCGGCGGTAGAGCAGCGTCTGGGTCACGAAGCCCAGGAAGACGAAGCCGAGCCACGCCGTGCCCATCAGCAGGCCCACCACCAGCCCCATGGTCCAGGGCACCTGCAGCACGAACGGCGCGACGACGACGAACGGCGCGGCGAGCATCGCCACCCCGACCAGCAGCGACAGGAGGTTGCCGAGGCTGCGGCGCTCGCGGCGCACCATCGTCAGCCCGTTGACCACGAGGAAGACCGGCAGCGCGAGCAGACCCAGGCCGAGGACGCCGAAGAGCAGGAACGTGAGCCACCCCATGGCGGTCGTGCCGCCGGGCACCAGCGCGAAGAGCTGCCCCACCAGCCCCACGCCCGTGTAGACGACGGCGAGGGCGAGGAACCCGTTGCGCAGGCGGCGGCGGTCCACCCGCAGCGAGTGCACCAGCCAGGCCACCCACAGGCCGCAGATCACCGCCGAGACGACGACGGACCAGACGGTGGCGTTGACCTCGGCACTCACGCCCGCAGGATAGGTGGGCGCGGACGAAAATGCCGGGACCGCCAGGCGTCGTCGTGGTGCGATGCGGGGATGACCTCACGCATCTCGCACACGACGTTCGACTGCCGCGACGCCTATGCGCAGTCCGAGTGGTGGAAGCAGGTGCTCGGCTACGTCGACGTGCCGGGCGACCCCAACCTCCCCGGCCACGAGGAGTGCATGATCGTGCCGCCGGCCGGCCACGACGCGCCCGCCGAGAGCCACGGCCGCCTGCTGTTCATCGAGGTGCCCGAGCCCAAGACGGTGAAGAACCGCGGGCACCTCGACCTGCGCCCCACGGACCGCACGCAGGGAGAGGAGGTGGAGCGCCTGCTCGCGCTCGGCGCCACGCAGGTGGCCGACCTGCGCAGCCCGGACGGCCAGGGCGGCTGGGTGGTGCTCGCCGACCCGGAGGGCAACGAGTTCTGCATCCTGCTCAGCGACGCCGAGCGGGCTGCGGTGCTCGCTGCTCGGGAGGCGTGACCCGGGGGCGGGGCGCGGCCGCGCGGGCCGCGAAGACCGCCACGACGAGCAGCACGACGACGGCGAGCATCGCGAGCCGCAGCCCCAGGTGCTCGCCGAGGAAGCCGAGCAGCGGCGGGCCCACCAGGAACGCGAGGTACCCGCTGGTGGCGACGGCGCTCACCCGCTCGGCGCCGCGCTCCGGGTCGTCGCCCGCCGCCGAGATGGCGACCGGGAACCCGAGCGACGCGCCCAGGCCCCACAGCGCGACCGCGACGCCGGCCACCACCGGGCTCGGCGCGAACACCACGGCGAGGATGCCGGCGATGGCGCACACGGCGCTCACGGACAGCACCGCGGCGCGCCCGAACCGCTCGACCACCGGCCCGCCGGAGAACCGGCCCACCGTCATCGCCGCGGCGAAGCCGGCGTAGACCAGCGAGCCGTGCGTGGCCGACATCCCGTGGCCGTCGACCATGAGCAGGGGCAGCCAGTCGTTCGCGGCACCCTCGGCGAACGCCATCGCGAGCACGACGACGCCGATGAGCACGAGGCGCCCGTCGCGCCACACGCTGGGGCGGCGCTCGCGCGGGGCGCCGGCCTCCCGCGCCTCCCGTGCCTCCTCCCGGCCCGTGCCCGCCGGGATCCCGGGCATCGCCCAGGCCACGAGCGCGGCCATGACGGCCGCCATGGCGAGGAGGTGCCAGACGACGGGGAAGTCGAGCGCCGTGAGCGCGATGCCCACGAGGGCGCCGACGACGGTGCCGAGGCTGAAGCTGCCGTGCAGCGCGGGCAGCACCGGCCGCCCGGACTCGACCTCCAGGGCCGCGCCCTCGATGTTGAGGCCGATCTCGCCGAGCCCGCCGCCCAGCCCGACGAGCAGCAGCCCCGCGAACGCCCCCGCCGCGAGGCCCGCGGCCGCGGCCAGGCCGATGACCCCGACGCCGGCCACCACCAGCAGGGAGCCGACCAGGATCACCGGGCGGGCTCCCCGGCGGCGCACGATCGGCCCCGCCGACAGCACGCCGGTCATCGAACCGACGGACAGCCCGAAGAGGACGAGCCCCATCCCCGCGGTGGACGCGCCGAGCGCGTCCCGGACGTCGGGCGTGCGGGTGATCCACGACGACATGCCGAGCCCCACGAGCAGCGTCAGCGAGAACAGCGACAGGCGTCGGCGGAGCTGGTCGGGCATGCGGTGCATCGTATCCGCGATTCTCGTATCGATTCGACGCGCCGATTCGACGCGCCGCTCAGGCGCCGTCCTCCGCGATGCTGCGCACCACCCGGGCGGGGTTGCCGACGGCGATCACGTTCGCGGGCACGTCGCGCGTGACGACGGAGCCGGCACCGATCACGGAGTTGTCACCGATCGTGACGCCGGGGCAGACGATGACGCCGCCGCCCAGCCACACGTTGTCGCCGAGCGTGATGGGCTTCGCGGCCTCGAGCTTGTCGCGCCGCGGGGTCGGCTCGACCGGGTGGGTGGGGGTCAGGAGCTGCACGTTCGGGCCGATCTGGCAGTCCGCGCCAATGACGATCGGCGCCACGTCCAGCGCGGTGAGGTGGTAGTTGACGAACGTCCGCGGCCCGACGTGCAGGTTCTCGCCGTAGTCGACGTACAGCGGCGGCCGGATCGCCGCGCCCTCACCGAGGGTGCCGAGCAGCTCCTCGAGCACCGGGCGGGCGCCCGCCGGGTCGTGGGGCGCCGTGCGCGCGTACTCGTCCTGCAGCCGCGCGGCCCGCAGGGCGCGGCGCTCGATCTCCGGGTCGTCCGCGATGTACAGGTCGCCCGCGAGCATGCGCTCGTGGTTGGTGCGCGGGTCTCCGGCGAAGTGGTCCGTGGTCATGGCGAGGAGCGTAGCGGGCATGTGTACGGACGTACATATCGCGCGCGCCCCACCGGACTGCTCCCCGACCCCCGTTCCGCTACGTTCGGCGCATGTCTCCCACGTTCGTGCTGGTCCACGGCGCTTTCGCCAACTCCTTCTCGTTCGCGCCGCTGCAGGCCGAGCTCGCCCTGCGCGGGCACCGGTCCCTCGCCGTCGACCTTCCCGGCCACGGGTTCGCGGCCACGTTCCCGGTGGAGTACCAGGCGCCGCAGGACCTCGCCGGGCTCGCGTCGGCACCCGGGGCGATCAAGGGCGTGACCCTCGCGGACAACGCCGCGCACGTGATCGAGGTCCTCGAGCGGGCGCGCGAGCACGGGCCGGTGGTCCTGGTCGGCCACAGCCGCGGCGGCGTCACCGTGACCGCGGTCGCGAACGCCCGCCCCGACCTCGTCGACCGCCTCGTGTACGTGTCGGCGTGGGCGCCGGTGGACCTCGACGTGGGCGACTACTACGCCGAGCCGGAGATGGCGACGTTCGACGCGACCGCGGTCGCGGGCGCCGCGGCGGCGAACCCCGCCGACGTCGGCCTGCTGCGGTGCAACTTCCGAACGGCCGACCCGGACGTGCTCGCGGGCCTCAAGGCCGCGTTCCTCGCCGACGGCACCGACGACGAGTTCCGCGGCTTCCTCAACACCTTCCAGCCCGACGAGAACCTCGACGCCGGCACCCCGGACGACCGGGCGCAGGCCGCGACCTGGGGCACGGTGCCCCGCGCCTACGTGCGGCTGAGCGAGGACGCCAGCATGCCGCTCGCGATGCAGGACCGGCTGATCCGTGAGGGCGACGCCCTCACCCCCGACAACCCCTACGCGGTGCGCACGCTCGCGTCGAGCCACCTCAGCTGGCTGGTGCGCCCCGCCGCGGCCGCCGACGTGCTCGCGGAGCTCGCGGCTCGCTGAGCGGCGGGTGCAGCACCAGCACCACGACGACCGCCACCATGATCACCGCGGTGAGCGTGACGGGGACCGGGATCACCGGGTCGAGCAGCACCAGCAGCGCGCCCACCGGGACCACCGTGTCGACCACCCGGTCGGCGTTGTCGCGGATCGCGATCCACCAGACGCCCAGCACGAAGACGGCGATCGGGACGGTGACCGTGAACGACGCCCCCACGTCGGACAGCGCGGTGTGCCCGGTGATCGCGTCGACCTCCACCTCGATACCGGCGGAGAACGCGCCCGCCGCGGCGAAGACGAAGTAGTGCGCGTAGCCGTACCGCAGCGAGCGCGACAGCCGACCCTCGTGGCCGAGGGCACGATGGTGGGGCGGCCAGAAGTAGACCCACCAGAGGGCGGCGGTCACGACGACGGTCAGCACGGCGACGGAGACCAGGGAGGCGAGGTCCTGCTCGTCGTGCAGCGCCTCGATGATGGCGTTGGACGACGCGAGGAGGCTCTCGCCGAGCAGGATCAGCGTGAACAGGCCGTACCGCTCGGTGATGTGGTGCGGGTGCCACGGCGTGCGGCCGCGGGTCTCCGCCGCCACCGGGACCGCCAGCTCGGCGGCGGCGAGGACCACCCAGGCCACCCCCTGCACGGACTCGGGCAGCGCGAGGAGCGCGAGCCAGCACACCTGGACGACGGCGATGCCCGCCGCGTACGCCCGCGTCGCTCCGCGCGTCGGTCCGGCCGTGCCCGACGCGCGGAGCCACTGCGCGATCATCGCCGCGCGCATCACGACGTACCCGGCGATGACGACGGTGAAGTCGCGCTCGGTGAACACCGACTCGATCCCCGCCGCGAGCACCAGCACGCCCGACATCTGCACGATCGTCAGCACGCGATAGAGCCAGTCGTCGGTGTCGAACGACGTGGCGAACCAGGTGAAGTTCATCCACGCCCACCAGATCGCGAAGAACACCATGCCGTACGACGCCAGCCCGCTCCCGACGTGCCCCTCGGTGAGCGCGTGGTGCAGCTGCACGGACGCGACGCTCACCGCGACCACGAACACGAGGTCGAAGAACAGCTCCAGCGTGCTCGCTGTGCGGCCGGGCTCGTGCGGGTCGCGTGCGGACATGCGCACCAGGCGCGACCGTGCGGGGTTCTCGGGCGGGCTCACGCGAGTCATCGTGCACCCGTCGCGCCCGACGGGCCACGGGTCCCGGGCCCGGCTACGCTGCCCGGGATGTTCTCGGACCGTAGACGTCGGCGCGCCGCGCGACGGATCAGGCCCGGGGACGGGCACGCCCTCCAGCGCTTCCGGTGGTGGCAGCCCCTGTCGCGGGCACTGTTCCACCTGGACCTCGTGCACGGCGGCGCACCTGAGCGGTGGTCGGTCGACGTGCGGCTCTGGGGCGACTCCGACGACGGCGACGTGCGAGCGCGGCTCTACCACGACGGCGTGCACGTCGCGACGTCGAAGCTCCCGGCCGAGCTCCCCGTCACCGGCGGCGCCGTCCAGGTGGCCACCAGCAGCTACGGGCTGCGCCGCTGCCACTACGTCACCCCGGACGGGCACGAACGCCAGCTCGAGCCCGACCCCGCGTCCGCCGAGGGGCGCCGCGCCCGGCTGGAGCGTGAGCGCCCCGGCCTGAGCCGCGGGATCGGGGCGGTCTCCTGGGTCGTGCTCGCCGTCGCGCTGGTGCTCGGCGCCCCGCAGATCGTCGAGCAGATCTCCCAGATCCCGCCCGTCGCCGAGCACCTCGGCACGTTCACGTCACCGGTCCGGCTGCCCGCGGGCCTCAACGTCGCCCTCGTCGTCGCCGCCGCGCTGGCCAGCACCGAGCGCGCGCTGCGCCTGCGCTACCACTGGCTGCTCGACGGCGGCCTGTTCGAGGGCGAGGAGTAGCGGCCCGCGCGGAGGTTCTGCGAAGGCGCTGCGAAGCGATCGATATCTATTGACTTTCGATAGGTGATCGCGCCACGCTCGTCGCCATGTCCCGCACCCAGCGCCTCGTCGGACCGCTCCGCGGCCTGCTCGTCGCCGTCTTCGCCGCCCTCGTCGCCACCCAGGCCGCCGTGCTGCCCGCCGCGTTCGCGCGGATGGCCGACGAGTCCCCCGACCTGGCACCGCTGCGCTGGCCGCTCCTCGTGCTCGCCGTCGTCGGCCTGGTCTGCGTCGAGGCGGTCATCGTGTGCACCTGGCGGCTGCTGACGATGGTGCGCGACGACCGGATCTTCTCCGACCACGCCCTCGTGTGGGTCAACGGCATCGTGGCCGCCGTCGCGGGCGCGTGGCTGCTCGTGCTCGTCGCGTTCGTGCTGCTCGTCGCCGCCGAAGGGCTCGTCGGGCTGGCCGCGCTGCTCCTGCTGGTCCTGCTCGTGGGGGCCGCCGTCGGGCTGCTGATGGTGGTGCTGCGGGCGCTCCTGCGGCAGGCCACGGAGCTGCGCACCGACCTCGACGGGGTGATCTGATGCCGATCGTCGTCCGCCTCGACGTGGAGCTCGCCCGGCGCAAGATGAGCGTCGGCGAGTTCGCCGAGCGCGTGGGGCTCACGCCCGCCAACGTCGCCGTCCTCAAGAACGGCCGGGCCAAGGCCGTGCGCTTCGCGACCCTCGAAGCCATGTGCCGCGTGCTCGGCTGCCAGCCCGGCGACCTGCTGGAGTGGGTCGACGACGCCGACGGGAGTGCCGGCGATGAGGGCTGACGTGCTCGTCGTCGGTGCCGGCCTCGCCGGGCTGTGGACGGCGACGGAGCTCGCGTGGCGCGGGCACGACGTCGTCCTCGCGGACCGGCGCTCCAGCCTCGACACCACCGTGCGCACCACCGGCATCTTCGTGCGGCGCACGCTGGAGGACTTCGACCTGCCGCCGGAGCACCTCGGCCCGCCGATCCGGCGGATGGTGCTGTACCCGCCGTCGCACCGGGACCCGGTCACGCTCGACAGCAGGCACGACGAGTTCCGCGTGGGCGACATGGCCGCGCTGTACCTCGAGCTGGCCACGCGCGCCAAGACCGCGGGCGTGCGGCTCGAGCTCGGCACCCGCTACCTCGGCTCGCGTGGCGGCGTGCACCAGCTGCACGGTCCCGGGGGCCCGGTCGAGGCGCGCGCGACCTTCGTCGTCGGGGCCGACGGCGCCCGGTCCGCCGTCGCACGGGAGCTGGGCCTCGACCGGAACCGCGAGCTCCTGGTCGGCGCCGAGGAGGTGTTCGAGGTGCCGCGGCGCGACAGCCGGCCCGACGCCGTGCCGGCCTTCCACTGCGTGCTCGACCCGCGCCTCGCGCCCGGCTACCTGGCCTGGGTGCTCGACGACGGGCAGCACGCGCACGTGGGCGTCGCCGGGTACCCCGACCGGTACCCGCACGGCCTGCGCGACGCGCTGCGGCGGTTCGCCGCCACCGCGCCCGGCCTCGCGGGCGTGCCCGTGCCGGACGCCGTCGAGAGGCGCGCCGGCCCCATCCCCGTCGGCGGGCTGCTGCGCCGCGTCGCCGGGCCGCGCGGCCTGCTCGTGGGCGACGCCGCCGGCGCCGTCTCGCCCCTCACCGCGGGCGGGCTCGACCCGTGCCTGCGGCTGTCCGCGCACGCGGCCGACGTCCTCGACCGCGCCCTGCGCGCGGGCGACCGGCGCGAGCTCGCCCGGTACGACGGCGCGGCCCTGCGGGCCCGGTTCCGCGGGCGGCTCGCCCTGCGCCGCGGCCTGTCGCTGGTGCGCACGCCCGCCATGGCGGCCGCCGGCGTCGCCGCGCTGCGCACGCCGCCCGGTCGTGCCGCCGCCCGGCGCATCCTCTTCGGGCACGGGTCGTTCCCGGACCCCCGACCCGGCAACTCCTCGAGCCGCGACCGACCGCGCCCGGCCGCGACGTTCGTGTGACTGCCGACGAGCCGGCCCCAGCGCCGCCAGCCACTCCGCGCGTGGTCGCCGGCACGGGGCTTCTCCTCGTGGGCCTCGTCGCGGGAGCCGCGGCGCTCGCACTCGCCTCCGCCGCACCGCGCACGCTGGTGGTGCTGGGCGACGTCGTCCTGAGCCGCCGGCCGGCGTTGTGGGTCGTGCTGCCCCTCTCGGCGGCCGTCGCCGCCGCGGGCTGGGTGGTACGACGTCGCCGGACCAGGCCGGTCGCGGCCGAGCGGGGTGTCCTCGTGGGCCTGCTGCTGACCCCGGTCCTGGGCGCCCTGCTCGCCCCCTTCGCGTTCGTCGCCGTCCTGGCCGTCGCCGGCGTGCAGCGCGCCGTGGCGGCCTCACCGTCCGCGCTGGTGGCGCTGCTCCTCCTCGGTGCCGTGGCGGTATCGGCCCACCGGGGATCGACCCGTGGTCGCAGCGAGCGGCTCCGCCGGGCCTGTGCCCGGCTGACGTCCGGTCTCGCGGCGGTCGTCACCGTCGTCGCGCTCGTGAGCGTCGTCGCGGCAGGCGTCCTCGCCGAGGCGACCGACGTCGTCGTGCGCACGTCGGCGGGCTGCGTGGTCCTCCTGCACGAGGAACAGTTCTTCTTTGCCGGCTCGGTCACCGTCTTCACCGGTCAGGGTGGTGACGGGCCCCTGCTCGTCCGTGCCGGTGCGCAGTTCCCCCTGGAGGAGAGCTTTCCCGTCCGCGCCGGGGAGTACGCGGTCGAGGCCTCGTCCACGGCCGTCCGCATCAGGTTCGACGACGGGCGCGGCAGGGTGGACAGCGCCGTGCCCTGCGCGTGACACCCGACCGGGTACGGCAGGCAGGGGTTCTCGGCGCCCCGGTGCAGGGCTAGATTTCCCCTGTGCCGCCAGTGGACTCGCTCCTCGCCTTCGCCCTCGCCTCGGTCGTGCTCATCGCGATCCCGGGGCCGAGCGTGCTGTTCGTCGTCGGCCGTTCGCTGTCGCTCGGTCGGCGGGGCGGGCTGCTGAGCGTCGTCGGCAACGAGCTCGGGTCCCTGGTGCCGATCACCCTGGTGGCCCTCGGCGTCGGCTCCCTCGTGGCGCAGTCGGTCGCCGTGTTCACCGTGGTCAAGCTGCTCGGCGCCGCCTACCTGGGCTATCTCGGGATCCAGGCGATCCGGCACCGCCGCGAGGGCACCGACGTCCCCGCCGACCCGCGGGCGCGCCCCGCGTCGTCGTGGACCACGCTGCGGCAGGGCTTCGTCGTCGGCGCGACGAACCCCAAGACGATCGTGTTCTTCGTCGCCGCGCTCCCCCAGTTCGTCGACTTCCACGCCGGCGCCGTGCCGCTGCAGATGTTCGTGCTGGGACTCGTGTTCACGCTCATCGCGCTGGTGCTCGACGGCACCTGGGCCGTCCTGGCCGGCACGGCGCGCGCGTGGTTCGCGCGGTCGCCGCGCCGGCTGTCCGCCGTCCGCGCCACCGGCGGCGGGATGATGCTCGGCCTCGCCGGCACGCTGGTGCTCACGCCCGCGAAGGCCTGAGCGCCGGCCGGCTCAGACGGTGAGCAGCACCTTGGTGGCGCGTCGCTCGTCCATCGCCCGGTAGCCCTCCGCCGCCTTCTCGAGGGGCAGCGTGAGGTCGAAGACCTGGCCCGGGTCGATCTCCCGGTCCCAGACGAGCCGGATCAGCTCCGGCAGGAAGCGGCGCACGGGGGCGGGGCCGCCGTGCAGGTGGATGCCGGCCATGAACAGGTCGTCGCCGGGCAGGGCGACGTCGTGCGAGACGCCGACGAAGCCCACGTGGCCGCCGGGCCGGGCGGAGTGCACGGCCTGCATCATCGACTCCTGCGTGCCGACGGCCTCGATCACCGAGTGCGCGCCGAGCCCGCCGGTCAGCTCCTTGATGCGGGCCACGCCCGCGTCGCCCCGCTCCTCGACGATGTCGGTGGCGCCGAACCGGCGGGCCAGCGCCTGCCGGTCGGCGTGCCGGGACATCGCGATGATGCGCTCGGCGCCGAGCTGCTTCGCGGCGAGGACCCCGAGCAGCCCGACCGCGCCGTCGCCCACCACGGCGACCGTCTTGCCGGGGCCCGCCTCGGCGGCGACGGCGGCGAACCAGCCGGTGCCCAGGACGTCCGAGGCGGCGAGCAGCGACGGCACGAGGTCGTCGTCGGGCATGCCGGGCGTCGCGACGAGCGTGCCGTCGGCCAGCGGGATGCGCGCCCGCTCCGACTGGGTGCCGAGGGTGCCCATGAGCACCCGGTGCACGCAGTAGGCCTGGTAGCCGGACGCGCAGATCTCGCAGGTGTTGTCCGACGCCCAGAACGAGCCGACGACGAAGTCGCCGACCTTGACGGTCCGCACGTCGGCGCCGATCTCCTCGACGACGCCCACGTACTCGTGGCCCATGACGGCGTCGTGGACGTCCTCGACGCCGCGGTACGGCCAGAGGTCGGACCCGCAGATGCAGGTGGCGGTGACCCGGATGATCGCGTCGGTGGGCTGGATGATCCGGGGGTCCTCGCGCTCGATGACGCGCACGTCGCCGGGGGCGTGCAGGACGACTCCACGCATGGTGGTGCTCCGTTCGTTGGTGTTCTCAGTAGCGGATCGGGGTGCGCCGACGGACGGCGGTGGCGGCGACGGCCGCGGCGAGCGCGACGGCGACGACCGTGACGAGGCCCAGGGGCAGGATCGTCGCCGCGCCGGCGAGGCCGACCAGCGGCGCGGACACGCCGCCGAAGCCGAAGCGGACCATGCCGAGCAGGGACGACGCCGTGCCCGCGAGCCGCGGGTAGCCGACGAGGGCGAGCGTCGTCGCGGGCGGGGACGTCGTGGCCACGCCGCTCGCCAGGGCCAGCAGCGACACGACGACGACCCACAGCGGCGTCGTCGCCAGCCCGGACACCAGCAGCCCGACGGCACCCAGCCCCGCGAGGCCGGTGCCGACGGCGAGGGTGCCGGGCACGCTCCAGCGCTCCGCGGCCCGGCCGGCGAGGAACCCGCAGACCATGAAGCCGGCGGAGTTCAGGCCGAAGGCGAGCGCGTACCCCTGCGGGGACAGGCCGTAGACGCCCTGGAGCACGAACGTCGCGCCGGACAGGTACGCGAACAGCGCGGCGTACATGAACCCCTGGTGCAGGATCGCGCCGACGAAGACCCGGTCGGACAGGAGCACGCGGAGGTCGCGACCCGTCTGGGCGAAGCCGCCGGCGGTGCGGCGGTCGGCGGGCAGCGTCTCGGGGAACGCGACGAGCGCGGCGACGAGGATGGCCGCGCCCGCGGCCGCGAGGAAGACGAAGAGGCCGCGCCAGTCGGTGACCGCGCTCAGCTGCCCGCCGAGCAGCGGCCCGACGATCGCCGCGAGCCCGCCGACCACGGTGAGGCGGCCGTAGAAGCGGATCAGGGCGCCGCCGTCGTAGACGTCACGCCCCGCGGCCTGCGCGATGACGATGCCGACGCCGCCCGCGAGGCCCTGCACGAAGCGGGCGCCGACCAGCAGCTCCACGGTGGGGCTGACCGCGCACAGGGCCGACGTCGCGACGTAGGCCACGACGCCGACCAGCAGGACGCCGCGCCGCCCGTACCGGTCGGACAGCGGGCCCGCGACCAGCTGCCCGACGGCGAGCCCCACGAGGCAGGCCGTGACGGTGAGCTGCGCGACCGACGTCGCCGCCCCGAGGTCCGCGGTGAGCGCGGGCAGCGCCGGGAGGTACAGGTCCATCGAGATCGGGCCGAACACGGTGAGCAGGAGCAGCAGCGCCGGCAGCAGCCGGGCGAACCGGTGCGACGCGGGAACGTCCGTGGCGGGCAGGGCAGGGGCGGGCATGTCATCCAGCGTCCGTCCCGCGGCCGCGCGGCGGGAGTCCCTGACGAACCGTGTACCGCCAGTACACCCCTCGCGGGCGCCGCCGCGTCGGTGCCGTGCCTAGCCTGGACGGCATGGACAACCGAGCCGAGGTGCGCGAGTTCCTCATGTCGCGACGCGCCAAGGTCACCCCCGACGAGGCCGGTCTGCCCGGGGGGTCGAACCGCCGGGTGCCCGGCCTGCGGCGCAGCGAGGTCGCGATGCTGGCCGGGGTGAGCGTCGAGTACTACGCGAAGCTCGAGCGGGGCGCGATCGCCGGCGCGAGCGCGTCGGTGCTCGACGCCGTGTCCCGCGCCCTCCGGCTGGACGACGCCGAGCGCTCGCACCTCCTCGACCTCGCACGGGCGGCCGACGGCATCCCCACGTCGGGGCGCTCGCGCGGCCGCGCCGCCCGGCCCGCGGAGCCGCGCCCGAGCCTGCAGTGGGCGCTGGAGGCGGTCACCGACGCCGTCGCGTTCGTCCGTGACCCGCGGCAGAACCTGCTCGCGACCAACGCGCTGGGCCGCGCGTTCTACGCCCCCGTCATCGGCGACGGCGGTCGCACCCCCAACCTCGCGCGCTTCCAGTTCCTCGACCCGGCGGCCCGGGACTTCTACCCCGAGTGGGACGTCATGGCGGAGATGTGCGTGGGCGTGATGCGCGCCGAGGCAGGGCGCAACCCTCATGACAAGGCCTTCCAGGACCTGGTGGGCGAGCTGTCCACCCGCAGCGAGCCCTTCCGCACGCTCTGGGCCGCGCACGACGTCCGCATCCACGGCACCGGCACCAAGCACTTCCGCCACCCCGTGGTCGGCGACCTGACCCTCGCCTACGAGGAGCTCGCCATCACCGCCGAGCCCGGGCAGGTGCTGCTCGTGTACACCGCCGAGCCCGGTTCGCCGTCGGCCGAGCGGCTGCGGCTGCTGGCGTCGTGGGGCGCCGACGAGGACGCCCGCGGCGTCGCGGCGGGCCGGGCGGGCTGAGTTCACCCGGCCCCGCCCGTGGTGACGGCGACGGTGCGGGATACCTTCCCGCCATGCGCATGAATGCCGTCTGGTCGCCGGTGATGGAACCCGTGCGGGGGCGTGCGGTGGCCCCCGTCGCGTGGACGCTGGCCTGGACGAACGCTCCCGCCCGGGCCCGCAGGGCCGGGGCGGCGGTGACGTGGCCGCTGTGGGTGGCGATCGTCGTGGTCCTCGACGGGTTCGTGCACCACGACGGCACGGTCGTGGTGCGCCTGACGCGCACGAACCCGTGGCCGGCGACGGGGATGTTCGCCCGCGGGACGGGGTCGGCCCTCCTGGTGGGCGCCGTGCTCGGCACGACCGCGGGTCAGGCGTCGTTCGCGCCGACCGTCGCGTCCGTCGGTGTCGCCGTGGTGATCCACGGGTGGTGCGCCGCGGCGGTCCTGCTCCTCGCGGTCGCGGCGGCCCGCACGGGGCTCGCCGTGGCCCGCGCCCAGCGCACCGCCCTGAGGGCCGCGTCGCGGGAGCAGCGCCGCGCCGACGTCGCGAGGTTCCGGGCGGCGGACTGGACGGTCGACTCCGTCGCGTCGCGGGAGCGCGGCGGCGCGCTCGCGCTGATCTCCCGGCACGTCGGCGAGGTGGTCGGCCCGCACGAGACGGTGCGGACCCTGGCCGCCACGACCCGGCACGCCGCGGTCTACCGGCGCTTCGGCCTCGAGCCGCTGCCGAGCCGGCCCCTGATGCTCGTGGGGGCCGCGCCCGCACACTGACGCGTCCCCGCCCGCGTGGCCTGGCAGGATGGCCGGCACTCCCCACGAAGGACGGACATCCGATGGCCTACTTCCGCCGCACCGGCGCGACGACGTTCCAGCCCACCGAGCACGTCGGCGGCGCCTGGAAGACCGACGAGCAGCACGTGGCCCCCACGCTCGGACTGCTCACCCACCTGGTGGAGCAGGACCGCGAGAAGCGGGGCCGCGAGGACCTGGCCGCCACACGGCTGACGTTCGACATCTGGGGCCCCTACCGCCTGGAGGAGATGACCGCCGACGTCCGCGTGCTGCGGCCCGGGCGCGGCGTCGAGCTGGTCGAGGCGTCCGTGGCCTGCGCCGACCGCACGGTGGTGACGCTGCGCGCCTGGCTCACCGCCGTCGGCGACACGCGCCCGCTCGCGGGCGGCGCGCCCACGCCGCTGCCCGGGCCCGACGCGACCCCGGCCTGGGACCCCGTGGCGGACTGGCCGGGCGGGTTCGTCGAGTCGATCGACGTCCGCCGCGACCTGGCCGGGCCGGGCCGCGGGCACGTCTGGGTGCGCACGGGCCACCCGCTCGTCGAGGACGAGGACGTGAGCGGCCTCGCCCGCACCGTCGGGCTGTTCGACCTCGCGAACGGGATGACGGTGCGCGCCGACCCGCGACGCGTCGCCTTCCCCAACGTCGACCTCTCGGCGCACCTGCACCGCGCGCCCCAGGGCGAGTGGCTGGGCCTGGACACGACCGTCGTCTTCGGCGCGACCGGCGCCGGCCTCACCTCCAGCGTGCTGCACGACGAGCGCGGCGCGTTCGGCGCGCTCGCGCAGGGGCTCGTGGTCCGCGCCTTCGACGTGCCGTGACCCCCGACAACCTGCGGGACGCGGCGGCCCGACCGGCAGCCGGGTCCTACCAGTCGTGCACCGTGCCGTCGTGCAGGCGGTTGGTGGGCAGGTAGGCCGGCACGTACGGGTGCGCCGCGGCGAGGTCCTCGTCGAGCTCCACCCCGATGCCGGGCGCCTCGCCCGGGTGCAGGTAGCCGTCGTCGAAGGTGTACGCGTGGCGGAACACCTCGTTCGTCAGCGCCGTGTGGCCCGAGTACTCCTGGATGCCGAAGTTGTGGATCGCGAGGTCGAGGTGCACGGCGGCGGCCATGCCCACCGGGGAGATGTCCTCGGGTCCGTGGATGGCGCTCTTGATCTGGCGCTGCGCGGCATAGTCGAACAGCTTGCGCATCGGCGTCACGCCGCCGAAGTGCGTGACGGCCGAGCGGACGTAGTCGATGAGCTGCTCGTCGATCAGCGTCTGGTAGTCGAAGACGGTGTTGAACACCTCGCCGATCGCCAGGGGCGTCGTGGTGTGCTCGCGCACGAGCCGCAGGCCCTGCTGGTTCTCCGCCGGGGTGCAGTCCTCGAGCCAGAAGAGGTCGTACTGCTCGATCTCCCGCCCGAGCCGGGCCGCCTGCTGGGGCGTGAGCCGGTGGTGGGCGTCGTGGAGGAGCGGCAGGTCCGGACCGAACTCGTTGCGCACGGCCTCGAGCACCTTCGGCAGATGCCTCAGGTAGGCGCCCGTGTCCCAGTCCTCGACGACCGGGAGGGTGCGCTGGTCGAGCCGCGTGCCCGCGGCGTCCGGAGCGATCGCCGTGCCGGCGTGCACGCCGTACACGGCTTGCAGGCCCGGGACGCCCGTCTGCACGCGGACGCTCTTGTAGCCCTCGTCGAGCCGGGCGCGCACGGAGTCCAGCAGCTCCGGGATGTCGCGCCCGTTGGCGTGCCCGTAGGTGCGGACGCGGTCGCGGGACGCCCCGCCGAGGAGCTGGTACAACGGCAGCCCGGCCACCTTGGCCTTGATGTCCCACAGCGCGACGTCGACCGCGGCGATCGCCGCCATCGTGACGGGCCCGCGCCGCCAGTAGGCGCCGCGGTACAGCGACTGCCAGGTGTCCTCGATCCGGTGCGGGTCGCTGCCGAGCAGCAGCGGCGCGACGTGGTCGCGCAGGTAGGACACGACGGCGAGCTCCCGACCGTTCAGCGTCGCGTCGCCGAGGCCGGTCACGCCCTCGTCGGTGGTGAGCTTGAGCGTGACGAAGTTGCGGCCCGGGCTGGTCACGATGACCTGGGCGTCGATGATCTTCATGTCTGCTTCCTGTAGGTGGTGCGTACCGTGCGGGCGGAGGGTGTCGAGAGGTCAGCCCTTGGTCGCGCCCGCGGTGAGCCCGGCGACCAGGTACTTCTGCCCCAGCACGGCGGCGAGGAGCACCGGGATCGTCATGAGCGTGGCGGCGGCCATGAGCCCGCCCCAGTCGGTGCTCGCGTAAGAGATGAAGTTGAACAGCGTGACCGGCATCGTCTTGGTCGACTCGTCCGAGAGGATCAGCGCGAACATGAAGTTGTTCCAGCTGAAGATGAATGCCAGCACGCACGCCGTCGCGGTGCCGGGCGCCGCGAGCGGGAGCGCGATCTTGCGGAACGCGCCGAAGGCGCTCAGGCCGTCGGTCCGGGCCGCCTCCTCGAGCTCGACGGGCAGCCCCTCGAAGAAGCCGATCATGATCCACAGGATCAGCGGCACCGAGACGAACATGTGGCTCAGGACGAGCACGGTGTACGACCCGACGAGGCCGAGCTGCGCGAAGAGGTAGTACCAGGGCACGAGGAGCGAGATCGCCGGCACGATGCGCGCCACCAGCACGAGCGACCCGGTGCGGTGCATCCGGAACCGGCCCACGGCCCACGCCGCCGGCACGGCGATGACCGCTGACAGGATCGTCGACACGACACCCACGTAGGCCGAGTTGCCCAGTGAGCGCACGATCTCGCCGTCCGCGAGCACGTTGCGGAAGTTCTCGAGCGTCGGCGAGAAGATCAGCCCGACGGTCGGGTCGGTCACCTGCACGTTGGTCTTGAACGCGGCGGCGATCATCCACACCACCGGCATCGCGATGACGAGGCAGACCACGACGATGGCGAGCGCTCGCAGCCAGGCCCAGCCCGACCGACGAGGCCGCCGCCGGACGGCAGGGGGCCGGGGCGAGGGCCGGACCCCTGGGCCCGCCGCGGTGGTGAGGCTCATGCGGAGTTCCTTCCCGAACGGCGCCGCAGCAGCACGACGACGCCGATGATGAACAGGGTGAACAGGACGAGGACGGCGGACGCGAGGCCGTACTCCTGGTAGTCGAAGGTGAGCCCGTAGGCGTAGACGTTCAGCGTTTCCACCTCGAAGTCGGACCCCCCGCCCGGGCCCTTGGTGGCGTAGAGGATGTCGAACGTCTTGAGGGCGTCGACGGCGCGGAGCACCAGGGCGGTGAGGATCGTCGTGGCCAGCATCGGCAGGACGATGTGCCGGAATCGCTGCCACGCGTTGGCGCCGTCGACCCGGGCCGCCTCCTCCGGCTCCTCCGGCAGCGTCGACAGGCCGGCCAGGAGCAGCAGGGTCATCATCGGCGTCCACTGCCACACATCGATCAGCATGAGGAGCGGCAGCGACTGCGAGACGGAGCCCAGGAACTCCTGCGGCGGGATCCCGACCATGCCCAGCAGGTGGTTGGCGATGCCGTTCGTCGGGTCGAGGATGAGCAGCCACAGGATGCCGATGGCGACCGGCGTCGCCAGCAGCGGGACCATGAGGATCGACCGCACGACGCGCATCCCGCGGAAGGCCTGGCGCAGGAGCATCGCGATCGCGAGCCCGAGGACGGTCTCGAGGACGACGGCGCCGACGGTGAAGTACACGGTGCGCCAGACCGCCGGCCAGAAGCGCCGGGTGTCGGTGACGGCGTCGAGGTAGTTCTGACCGCCGTTGTACTGGTGGCCCGCGTTGACGGCGCCGAACGCGTCCGTGAAGGACAGGTTCACCGTGAACAGCAGCGGGAACACGATCATCAGGCCGACGAAGCCGAGCGCGGGCGCGAGCATCATCCAGCGCAGGCGGCGGTTCGACTGCTCGAACGTCAGCTGCTTCGCCCCGGGCCGCGGGCGGCGGGCCGGGGAACCGTGGGCCTGCCGCCCGGCCGGGACGGCGACCGGGGGTGCGTCCGTGCGCGTCATCAGAACTCCTGCTGGCGGTTGTCGCGGACGAGGAAGTCGGTGAACTCGGCATGCGCGTCCTGCGCGACCGGGGGCACAGGCTGCCCGAGGATCCCCGCCACGAGCGGGCGCCCGACGATGTCGCGCGCCCTCCCCACCTGGATCACCTCCGGCCGGTCGTGGCCCAGGCCGTTCTCCGCGTTCACGCGCATCGCTTCCGCCAGGTCCTCCGGGAAGGCGGCGAGCGTCGTCGGGTCCTCCCACGCGGAGGTACGCGCGCCGGGGATCCCGTCGGCCTGGAGCTGCGTCACCATCTCGGTGCCGGACACCCAGCGGATGAAGGCCCAGGCGTCGTCCTGCAGCCGCGAGAACTTGTTGATCCCCACGCTCCACGACGGGATGTTGTGCGGCCGGGACCCCGCCGGCCCCGCGGGGAACGGAGCGAAGCCCACGGTGTCCTGCACCGTCGAGATCGAGGGGTCGAGGAAGTTCGAGTAGATGGCGTCGGCGTCGATGTAGAACGCCGCCTTGCCCTGCGCGAAGATCGGCATCGCCTGCTCGAGGCTCATGTTCGTCACGCCGGGCGGACCGGTGCGGTCCAGCAGCTTCCCGTAGTACTCGTACGCCGCGACGGCCTCGGGCGTCCCGATCCCGGACCCGCCCTCGGGCGTCGTGAAGTCGCCGCCGAAGGAGTAGAGGAAGCTCGACCACTGGCTGACGGCCCCGTTGCGCTGCCCTCGTCCGACGTAGCCGAAGCGGCCCGCCGACGCGTCGGTCAGCTCCTGCGCGACCGCGTACAGGTCGTCGAGCGTGCGCGGTGCGCCGCCGTGGTCCTCGACCAGGTCCTTGCGGTAGTAGAGCGCGGGGCGCTCGGTGACGACCGGGACGCTCAGCACGCGGCCGTGTGTCACGGACCGCTCGCGGGGCGCGTCCTGGAAGTCCGCCCAGGCGAACTCCGGGTCCTCGACGAGGCCGCTCAGGTCGGCCAGCCAGTCGTTGCGCGCGAAGAGCAGCTGCTCCTGCAGCGCGCGGACCATCATCACGTCCACGTCCGAGGAGGAGGCGTTGAGCTTGACGTTGTAGCTGTTCGACAGCTGGTCCGACGTCAGGAGCTGCATCGCCACCCGGCGGCCGATCAGGTCCTCGAACTCCCCGATCCGCTCACGCACCGCCTGCGACCAGACGTGGTTCACGGCGGCCACCCGCAACGGTGCGCTCGCGCTGCTGGTCCCCGTGCTGCGTGGCGAGCACGCCGCGAGGACGGCCGCGCCTGCTCCTGCCGCCAGGAGGCCGCCGAAGGCACGCCTCGTCAGCCCTTCCCTGGCCCGTGATCCGCCGGACTTCATCGTCTTCGTGCCTCCATGGTCGCGACGCCGCGCTGGTCCAACTGGTAGGACCAGTTGGACCGTAGCAGGCGGAGATGGCGGGACCAAATGCTTCTAGCCGGCCACGGACTGGCGCAGGAGGGTGTCGAGATGGCGCGTCGCCATGACGTCCAGCCGCTCGTCCAGGTCGGCGCCGTAGGTGCGCAGGCCGAGCGCGAGGTGCTCACGCATCCGCGAGCGCGCCAGCTCGACGTCGTGCTGCTGGAGCGCCTCGAGGATCTCGGCGTGGTGCGGGACGCCGGGCTCGCCGATCGCCGGGTCGGAGTTCGAGCGCAGCATCATCTCGAACATCATCCCGCCGATGGACGAGAGCATGACGCGCAGCACGGGGTTGCCGCTGGCCGCGGCGATGGCGTCGTGGAAGTCGAGGTCGGCCCGAGCCTTGACCACGACGTCGGGCGCCTCGAGCACCCGGACGTGCGCGTGCTCGATCACGGCAAGCTCCGTGTCGTCCGCACGCTCGGCCGCCAGCCCCGCGATCTCGACCTCGAGGGACATGCGCGCCTCGATGAGCTGGCGCACGGTCGGCCGGCCCGCGCGATAGACGGCGTCGTAGCCGCGCACGCTCCCGGACGAGCGCTCGCTGACGAACGACCCACGCCCCGGCTCGACGTCGATGAGATCCTGCGCCTCCAGGCGCCGCAGCACCTCCCGGACCACGTTGCGGCTCGCACCGAACTGCTGGGCGAGCTCGCGCTCGGAAGGCAGCTTGGCGCCGACGGCGAGCGCCCCCTTGCGGATGTCGCCCTCGAGCTGGCGTGCGAGCCGTTCCGTCAGGAGCCCGCGCACCGCCGGGCGCGCCCGGCCCTCCGGGGGTGTGCCGGGCTGGGCGTCGGAGGTCGCAGCAGACATGCCACGAGGATACGAGCACGCACCTCCCCGACGTCGCCCCGTCAGGCCGGGGCGTCCTCGCGGGCGTCGTCGACCTTGCGCCGCACGAGCTCGACGATGCGCCCGACGTTGACCGTCCAGCCCACGCCGAAGACGTGCGGGCTCAGCAGGTGCGCGCCCTCCGGGTCCCAGACGCGCTCGCGGACGCGCTCGACGGTCGGGATGCGGAACTCGTAGGGGACGAACCCGGCGACGGTGCCGTGCCAGGTGCGGTCCTCCTTGTCCTTCTGCAGCTCCTTGGTGACGGCCGCGACGACCAGGCCCACCATGATCAGCTGGAACAGGCCCGGCCCCCGCTTCCGGCCGCCGCTCGCCTTCCCGTACTGGATCTCCCGCTTCGTGCCCATCTCGGCCTCCGCTCGTCGGGTGTCGGTGTCCTCACCCATCGTGCACCAGGTGCGCGCCCCAGGTCAGCGGGAGGGTCGGGTGACCAGGACGGCGGCCGCCGCGACCACGCACACGACGGCCGTGGTCAGCAGCCCCACGGAGAACGACGTGCCCGCGGCGATGAACCCAACGACGAGCGACCCGAGCCCGGTGCCGGCGTCGAACCCGATGTTCCACACCGCGCTGGCGGTGCTGTGCTGCCGCGCGGGCACGGCCGCGAACGCGGCGACGAGCGTGAGGTTCTGCAGGCTGCCGTAGGAGACGCCGACCATCGTCATCCCCAGCACGAGGAGCGCGGGCCGGGGGCCGCCGTCGGCGATCGCCCCGGCGCACACCGCCAGGCCGGCGGCGCAGAACGCGAGCAGCGGAGCGAGGAAGACGCGCGGCCCGAACCGGTCGGCGAGACCGCCCACGCCCCACCGGGACAGCGCCGTCGCGGCCGTGAAGCCGAGCAGCCCCGCCACCGCCGCGCCTGCTCCCCCGGCGAACTGCGGCGCGAACGTCAGCAGCGCGCCGCCCGGCGTCGTCACCGCCAGCAGCACGAGCGACGGCATCGCCAGCGCGAGCAGGACGCGACCGCGCCCCGGCCCGCCGGCATCGACGGGCTGTCCGGCGCGGTCGTCGACGGCGTCGAGGCACCGGCCGAGCAGGACGGCGAACGGCACCGCGAGCACGGGCAGCGCGCCGAGCACGAAGACCACGCGGAAGTCGAGCGTCTCGGCGATCCACGCGGCGCTGGGGACCAGCACCAGCTGCGGGAACGCGATCGACAGCCCGTACAGCCCGATCGCGCGGCCGTGCCGCGGCCCGTCCACGAGGGCGGCCACGGCGCTCGACCCGCACACGGTCAGCACGGCGAACCCCATGCCTCGCACCGCCGAGAGCGCGAGCAGCCACCCGAGCTGGTCCGTGGCCATGAACAGCAGCGACGGCACGCCGAGCAGCACCACGCCCACCGTCATCGTGAGCCGCCAGCCCACCCGGCGCAGCAGCCACGGCACGGTGGTCTGCGTGAGCACGGTGGCGAGCATGAGCACCGCGTTGACGAGCCCGGCGCCGCCCTCGCTCGCGCCGCCGTGCACGGCCCACAGGGGCGCCGCCGGCAGCAGCAGCGCGTACCCCGAGAAGCCCAGCGCCGACATCGCCAGCAGCGGCCGGAACCCCGGCACGCGCGCGAGGGACGACGGGGGCTGGGGAGCGGGACGACGCATCGTGCGAACCTATCGCGCCTTGGCCCTCCTGGGATATCCTGGCGATATATACAAGGAGGCACGCATGCGCACGACCGTCTTCCGCAACAACCGCACGCAGGCCGTCCGGCTCCCGAAGGCGGTCGCGCTCCCGGACGACGTCCACGAGGTCACCATCCGGGTCGTCGGGCGCGCGCGCGTGATCGAGCCGGTCGGGTCGGGGTGGGACACCTGGTTCGAGCACGGGTTGCGCGCCGAGCCGGACTTCCTGGAGGAGCGCGACCAGGGTGTCGCCGACGAGCGGAAGAGCCTGTGAGCAGCCTCTACATGCTCGACACGAACATCCTCATCGCGTTGCTCCGCGACGAGGGCGACACGGCACGGCCGCGACTTCGGGACGCCGAGGGGCGCATCGCCGTGTCGATGATCAGCGAGATGGAGCTGGAGTACGGGATCGAGCGGTCCCGGGATCCCGGACGCAACCGTCAGGCCGTCGACGAGCTCCTGTCCCTCGTCGAGGTCGTACCCTTCGAGACCACCGCTGCCATGCACGCCGGCCGGATCCGCGCCGTGCTCGCCGGCCGAGGCACGCCCATCGGCCCCCACGACGCCCTCATCGCGGGCCACGCCCGCTCCCTCGGGATGGTCGTCGTCACCCACAACGTGCGCGAGTTCGCCCGCGTGCCGGGCCTGGAGGTCGAAGACTGGCTCTCCACGACCCACTGACCTCGGGCGCCGTCAGCCCCCGACCAGCGCCTCGCCCAGCGGCGTGCGCTCGTGCAGCACGCGCGGGCCGTCGCGGCGCGAGTCGACGAGCCGCGACGCGCGCAGCAGCGCCAGGTGGTGCGACGCCGTCGACACGGCGAGCCCGCCCGCCGCGGCGACCTCGCTCGTGGACAGCGGCCCGCGCAGCGCGAGCAGCACGCCCGCCCGTCCCGCCCCGAGCAGGTCCGCGAGCGCCCCGGACGTGTCGGGGACGTCGTCGGCCCAGCGCTCGGAGATCCCCAGCGCCGGGTAGAAGAGCGTGGGCTGCGCGGGCGGCTCGGTCACCACCGAGCAGCGCGGCGCCATCACGGACGGCACCAGCACCAGGCCGCTGCCCGCGCAGTCGAGCACCTCGCCGTGCAGCCGCAGTCGCACGTGCACCGCGTCGGGGGCCCAGGCCACGGCCTCGTGCAGGGTCTCGACCATCGTGCCCAGGCCGTGCGTCGTGACGCGGCGGGAGCGGGCCCCGATGTCGGCACGCAGGATCCGCTCGAGCTGCGGCCACGACGGCGCGAGCACCGCGTCCCACACCTGCCGCCATGCGTCGACGGCGAGGTCGCGGGCGTGCGCCGGGTCGTCGGCGAGGGCCTGCAGCAGCCGCCGGTCGGCGCCGGCGGTGCGGTCCACCCGCTTGAGCAGGTCGACCCGCAGCGGGCCGAGGTCCGCCTCCCGCAGGCGCTCGAGCTCCTCGTCCGGCCCGAGGTCCCAGCCGGGCGTGGAGGTGAGGAAGTCCGGGAGGTACCCGTCCGCGCCGACCAGCAGGGTCAGCAGCGCGAGGGGACGCGCCGGAGCGCGGCCCCGCGCCGTGCGGAGCCACCCCCACTGCAGCGGGTGGTACGCCGGCTGGGCGAGCACGCGCACCGCGTGCGCCAGCTCGTGGCCCGGCGAGACGCCGAACCGGATCGCCGAGACGTCGTCGGGGGCGAGGCGGAACTCCACGGTGCGGTCACGGCGGGGGCGGGGCACGACGTCACGGTAGCCGCGTGCCCCGCCGCCCCTTACTTCAGCAGGCCGTTGATCCGGTCGTTCACCTCCGTGAGCGTGGACGCGTCCCGGTCGCCGATGTAGATCTCGTCCATCATCGGCGTCATGAGGGCGTCGATCGCGCCGAACTCCTCGGTCACCGGGAAGAAGAGGGTCTGCTTCTTCTCCACCATGTCCGTGAAGACGGAGGCGTCCAGGCCGCGGTCGCCGAAGGCCTCGACCGCCGCCTCCGTGCCCGCGGGCCGGGCCGGGAAGACCACGCCGGCCTCGCCCACGATGCGCTGGCAGTCGTCCGACCCGAGGAACTCGACCCACCGGGCCGCCTCCTCCGGGTCCGGGGACTGCGCGCTGATCGAGTCCGCGAGGCCGTTGTACATCGACACCGGGTGCCCGACGGGCCCGCTGGGCGGGGGTGCGATGCCCAGGTCCACGCCCGCCAGGTTGGCGTAGGTGCCGAGCATCCAGGAACCGTTCGCCGAGAGCGCCGCGCGACCCGAGCCGAGGGCCTGCTGCGGGTTCGGCTCGGTGCCGACCTCCTCGTACGGGGCCATGTAGCCCTTGTCGACGAGGCCGAACAGCCAGTCCAGGGTGTCCTGCACCCGCGGGTCGTCGAAGTGGTACTCCGTGCCCCACACGTCCTTGTCGGTGAACGTCCAGCCGGTCGTCCCCGCCAGCCAGGACCACGTCGTCTGGCCGGACATGCCGCCCGAGCCGTTCGACGCCAGGCCGTAGACGGCCACGTTCTCGGGGTCGAAGCCGTCCTCGTCGCCGCGGACGCCGTTCTCGTCCACGGTGAGGTGCGCGATCGCCTCCTCGAAGCTGCCGCCGTCGTCCGGGTTCCAGTCGAGGTCCGCGAGGTCCTCCGGGGTCAGGCCGGCCTCGGCGACCATGTTCTGGTCGTAGAACAGCGCGACGGTGTCGAAGTCCTTGGGCATGCCGTACTGGGCGCCCTCCTGGCCCACCCACAGGTCCGCCAGGCCCTCCTGGAACCCGCCGTAGTCGACGTCGGCCGTCGCCTCGAGGTCGTTCAGGTCCAGCAGCAGGCCCCGCTGCGCGAAGCCGGGGTACTGGGTGAGGTGGTCGGTGAACACGTCCGGCCCGGCGCCCGCCACGAACCCGGCGGTGAGCTTGCGCCAGTAGTCGCCCCAGCCGTACTGGCTGACGCGCACCTGCAGGTCGGGGTTCTGCCGCTCGAACTCGTCCGCGCAGCGCTGGTACGCGGGCAGCTGGTTCGCGTCCCAGAGCCAGTAGTCCAGGACGACGGAGTCGTCCGCCGCCGCGGTGCCCGGCCCGGCGCAGCCCGCCAGGGCGAGGGTGCCGGCGGCCACGGCCGCGGCGAGGGTCGCTGTCGTACGACGTGCGTGGTGCACGGTCCGCCTCCTCACTTGATCCCGCTGAAGCCGATGGAGTTGACGATCCGCCTCGCGAAGACGACGAAGAGCAGGATCATCGGCAGCGCGGCCACCAGGGTCGCGGCCATCAGCCCCGCCCAGTCCGGCCCCGTCTGCGGCGTCTGCGCGTTGAAGTTCCCCAGCGCCACGGTGAGCACCCGCGAGTCGTCGGTGTAGGACACCATCAACGGCCAGAAGTAGTCGTTCCACGACCCGATGTACGTGAGGATCGAGATCGTCGCGATCGGCCCCACCGACATCGGGATGATGATCGAGAAGAACACCCGGACCTTGCTGGCGCCGTCGATCAGCGCGGCCTCCTCCACCTCGGTGGAGACGTTCATGAAGAACTGCCGCAGGAAGAAGATCGCGAACGGTGTCATGAACAGCCCCGGCAGCATGATGCCGAGCAGCGTGTCGATCAGCCCGAGCTCCCGGACCAGCACGAAGTTCGGCAGCAGCGTGAAGATCACCGGCACCATCAGCGACAGCAGGAAGACGGCGAACACGGCGTTGCGCCACCGCCAGCGCAGCCGCGAGAACGCGTATGCGGCCATCGCGGAGAAGAACACCTGGCACGCCGTGACGACCGTGGCCACCACCACGGAGTTGCGCAGGTAGAGCCAGAAGTCGATGGAGGCCCCGGAGCCGCCCTGGGCGATGGCCTCCTCCGTGGACTGCAGCCCGAAGACGCGCTCGAACCCGCCCCAGCTGAAGTCGACCGGCAGCAGGGACGTCGAGTTGGCGTAGAGGGCCCCGTTGCTGGACAGCGCCGTGCGCAGCATCCAGTAGAAGGGGAACAGCGTGACGAGCAGGACGAGGATCATCACCGCCCAGGCCAGCACGCGGCCGGGGGTGACCCGTCGTCGACGACGCGGGGGCGCCGCGCGGTGCGCGTCAGGGGCGGGGGCGGTCGTGGGTGCGGCAGGTGCCGTCGTGGTCTCGATCATGGTCGCCTCCTCCTAGTTCAGGTCCGTCTGGCCGGCCCGCGTCATGCGGTACTGGAAGAAGGTGACGACCACCAGGATCAGCAGCATGGCCACGCTCAGCGCCGACGCGTAGCCGAAGTCGAACTGCCCGAACGCCTTGTCGTAGATGTAGAGCTGCAGCACGCGGCTGGCGTCCACGGGGCCGCCGTTCGTGGTGACCGCGACGGTGTCGAACACCTGGAACGAGCCGATCACCGAGATGATCAGCACGAGGCCGAGGATGGGGCGCAGCAGCGGCAGCGTGATGCCGAAGAACGTGCGCACCTCGGACGCGCCGTCGACCCGCGCCGCCTCGTACGTGGTGGGCGGGATGGCCTGCAGGCCCGCGAAGATCAGCAGCGCCGTGTAGCCCATGTGCCGCCAGACGTTGACCATCGCGATGGTGGGGATGGCCCAGGCCTCGGAGGTGAAGAACCCGATCCGTTCCAGGCCGACCCACTCCAGCACCTGGTTCCCGATCCCCAGCTGGAAGTCGAGGATCCACAGGAACACCAGGGCCGCGACCACGTTCGAGACGAGGTACGGGGCGAGCACCAGCGAGCGCAGCAGCGTCGACCGGCTGAGCCGCTGCATCAGCACCGCGATCACCAGGGCCACGACGGTCTGCAGGCCGATGTTGATCACGACGTAGAGCAGCGTGACCCGGACGGCGTTCCAGAACACCGGGTCGGCCACCATCGCGCGGTAGTTGTCGAGGCCCACGAACTGCGCCGGGCTGAGCAGGTCCCAGGACGTGAAGCTCAGCCAGATGCCGCGGACCAGCGGCCAGAAGTAGAAGACGACCAGCCCGATGCTGGCCGGCAGGATGAAGAGCAGGGCGAGCCGGGTGTCGTCCCGGCGGCCCGACCGTCGTCCACGGACGGTCGGTACGGGTGGAGCGGTCGGTGCAGCCATCAGGTTCCTCCTTGCGTCGTTGCAAGCAGTGCTCGGACAGTGCGGCGCGGTGCGGCCCGGCGTCGTGGACGACGCCGGGCCGCGTGCGCGGGCGGTGGTGCTCAGTCGTGCGCGGGCCGGCTCCCGAAGTCCGGGATCGGCAGCCGCTCGCCGCCGGCCAGCGCCGAGGCGTGCGCCACGATGCCGGGCGCGGTGAACTTCGCGGAGAGCCAGGCGTCCACGGGCGCGTGCTCGCCCGTGACCACGGCGCGCACGAAGTCGTCGGCGAGGAAGTGGTGGGAGCCCTCGTGCCCGTTCGGCGCGTCGGCGTAGGTGGCGGGCAGCCGCGTCCGGTCGTGGACCGGCGCCGAGCCGGACGTGAACGCCTCGCGCAGCGCCGGGTCGACGTCGGCGAGGTCGGCGTCGTCGCCCCCGCCCCGGACCGGGACGAAGTCGGCGGAGACGTCCGTGGACGTCTCCTTGTCGTTCCACACGCTCTGGTGGGCGAGCTGCTCGAAGCTGGCCTCGGTGCCAAAGAAGCGGAACCGCGACTCGCGGATGTGCGAGGGGTAGCCCACCCGGCGCATCTCGTTGGTGCGCATCGCGCCGCCGTCGGCCAGCTCGAACAGCGCCGTCGCGTTCGAGAAGCTGTTACCGAACTGGCTGACCTCCCGGTCGAAGACGCCGTCGCCGCGCCGGTCCTCCACGCCGAGGCAGCTCACGCTCACCGCCCGGGTCGGCAGCGCGCCGAGCACGCCCCCGATCGCGTGCGTCGGGTAGAGCATGGGCGGGTAGCTCGCCGTGGCCTTCCAGTTCTCCCCGCCGCTGTACTGGTACGCGGCGTAGAAGCCGAGGTCCATGTCGTGCACGTAGTCGCCCTCGGCGTAGAAGACCTGGCCGAGCGCGCCCTCACGGACCTTCTCGCGGACGAAGACGGTGGCCGGGTTGTAGTAGCTCGTCTCGCCCATCATGTAGGTAAGCCCGGTGCGCCGGACGGCGGCGATGATCTCCTCGATGTCGGTGAGCTCGGTGGCCATCGGCACCGCCGAGTACACGTGCTTGCCGGCCTCCAGCGCCGCCAGCACCAGCGGCGCGTGGGTCCACCGCTGGGTGAAGATCGCGACGGCGTCGACGTCCGAGTCGAGCATCTCCTCGAAGCTGTCGACAACGGTGGCCCGGTCGTAACGGTCCGCCAGCGCCTTGGCGCGCTCCGGGACGAGGTCGGTGATCGTGAGCCGGTCGACGTTCGGGTGCCGGTCCCAGAGCGTCGCGAAGCTGCGCGAGAACTGGCCTGCGCCGACGATGCCGACGCTGATCGAGCCGGCGTCCTCGGCGAGCGGGGCGGTCGGGTCGAGGGGAAGTGCGGACAACGGTGCCTCCTGCGGGTGTGTCGGGTCAGGCCGGGTCGGTGCGGTGCGGCGGCGGGTCGACGAGCATCCACTGGCACGCGACGACCGCCGCGCCGCGCGCCCACTCGTCGAAGCCGGAGGAGAACGCCACCACGGTGGGCCGGGTGGCGTGGGGGTCGAGGTGGTCGGCGAGCGCGGCGTCGAGCGCCGGCCGCCCGTGGGCGAGCATGCCGAGGCCGTCGCCGGCGAGGATCACGGCGGGCAGGCCGAGCGTGTTCGCGAGCTGGGCGATCAGCACGCCCAGGGCGTGGCCGGCGTCGGCGAACACGCGCAGCGCGACCGCGTCGCCGTCGGCGGCCAGCGCGAGGGCGGCGTCCAGGTCCAGGTCGGCCCGCCCGCGCGGCACCCCGATGCCCTGGGTGATGGCCGCCGTGGTGAGGAACGCCGACGCGCAGCCGCGGTGCCCGCGCTCGCACGCCGGGCCGGAGTCCGCGACCCGCATGTGCCCGATCCGGCCGACCCGGCCCGACGGGCCGGCGAGCACCCGGTCCTCGATGACGATGCCCAGCCCGACGCCGACGCCGACCGTCAGCACCGCGAGGTCGCTCATGCCGCGGCCGGGACCGGACCACTGCACCCCGGCGGTCAGCGCGCGGGCGTCCTCGCTGAGGACGGTGGGGATGCCGGTCGCCTGCTCCAGCACCCGTGCCAGGGGGACCTGGTCCCAGCCGAGGAACGGGTTGGCGCGCACGGTGTCGTCGAAGCGGGACATCCGCCCGGCCAGGCCGACGCCGAGCGCCTGGATCTCGCCTGCGCCCCGTAGTTCATTCACCAGTTCAAGGATCTGCGCGACGACGGTCGACTCCTCGACGTCGGGCAGGCGCCGGTGCCCGGCGGCCTCCACCTGTCCGGCGGCGTCCGTCCGGACCGCGTAGACCTCGTCGGCGGTGACCTTGACCCCGATGAACCGGTGCAGGGCCGCCTGCAGCACGAGCGGGGCGCCGGGACGACCCCGGCTCTCGGCCGACTGGGCCACATCTTCCCTGATCAGGCCGGAGGTGACCAGGGGCTGGGTGGTCTTGGTGATGCTCGCCGGCGAGCGCTCCAGGCGCCGGGCGAGCTCCGCCCGGGACAGCGGCCCCGCGAGCAGCAGCGTGCGGACCACCGCTCGGGCGGAGGGCCCGAGCGAACCGAGGCGGGGAACGTCTGCGCGTCGTTGCACCCCGACACTCTGATCCCCTTTCCTTCAGCGTGTCAACGAAAGACGCGAAACTCGTCGGGCCGTCGGCGCTGCGCGACCACCTTTCGACCAGGACCGAAACCCTCGTGGACCCGGAAGCGGCGCCCCAGGCTGGGGACACGTCGCCGGCACCGGGTCCGACGACGCCCCGACCTCACGAAGGAGCCACCATGGCCGCCGTCGTCCCCGCCGACACCCTCCGCCTCCCCGGCTCGCGCACGCTGCGCTTCGAGGGCCACCACCACGGCTCCGGCGTGTCGTTCTTCCTCGTCACGAACGACCCCGGCCAGGGCCCGGACCTGCACCGTCACCCCTACACGGAGACCTGGTCGGTGCTGGAGGGCGAGGCGACGATCCGCGTCGGCGCCGAGACCGTCGTCGCCCGTGCCGGGGACACCGCGGTCGTCGGGCCCGACGTCTGGCACGGGTTCACCAACACCGGCACCGGCGTGCTGCGCATGATGTGCATCCACGCCTCCGCCACGATGATCCAGGAGAACAAGAGCGAGGAGCACCGCTGATGTCGTTCCAGGCCTACCTCGACACCGTCGAGACGAAGACCGGGCTCACGCCCCGCCAGATCGTCGCCGCCGCCGCGGAGCAGGGCTTCGGCCCCGAGAGCAGGACCACGCCCGTCGTCGCGTGGCTCAGGGAGACGTACGGGATCGGCCACGGGCACGCCCAGGCGGTGGCGCATGTGATCGTCAAGGGCGACCGGATCAGCACCAAGCACGTCGGCACGACCGGCACGCACCGCGACTCCAGCGACCGGCTGTGGCTCGACGGCAAGGACTCCCGGCCCGCGGACTGGTGAGAGGCGGGCCGGGCGCAGGTCAGCCGTCGGGCTCCAGGAGACGTTCCGTGGCGACGCACGACACGAGGCACCGTTCCTTGCGGTCGCCGAGCAGCCGCGCGGTCCAGGGGGTGAGGCCGCCGTCGCCGAGCTCGGCCGCGTCGTCGGTGGTGAGGCGCAGGGCGACGCCCTCGTAGTACGACCGGCCGCGCTCCCGGGCCTGGTCCACCACCACGGGCACGACGTCGTCCCGGACCGCGGGCAGCACCGTGTCCGCGACGCGCTCGGCCACCCCGCCGTCGTCCCACACCGTCAGCGCGACCCGTGGCCGCCGGTGCGGGACCGTGGCGCCCAGCAGACGCTGCCACGCGCGCACGTGGGTGACCAGCAGGCCCGCCTCGGTCCGCCCGGAGCCGGTCGCTCGGGCGCTCGACACCAGCACGAGGAGGCGGAAGTGCGCGGCCGCACCCGGGCCGAACACCTGGGCCCGCAGCTGGCGCTGGACCGCGGCGACGTGCACGGGCTCGTCGCGGGGGCGGGACGAACGGCGGTCCGCCGCCTCGACGGCGAGCACGTTGCTGGAGTCGCTCACCACCTCGGTGAGCCGCGTCGTCGTGACGACGCGCTGCTGGCTCACCCCGCCGAGCGCCGCGGCCGTGGCGAGCGGCGCGACGGGCGCGGGCTCGACGGCGGCGAACTCTTCCGGCAGCTCCGCCCACAGGCGCGCCTCCAGCGGCCAGAGGCGCCGCGGGTCGACGTCCGTCGGCCGCACCATGCGGTCACGACGCCACTGCGCGAGGACGTCGGCGGGCCGCGTCGCGGCGGCGCGCGCGGCCGCGACGTCGAGCAGCAGGGTGCGCAGGTCGGCCCCGGGCAGGCCGGTCTCGAGCAGCGGCCTCGCCTCGTGGGGCAGCCGCCGCCACACCCGGTCGGCGGGGCGGGACCCGTCGGTGGTCATCGGGTCAGTCGCCCGGCCACTCCCCCGTCCAGCGCTCGAACGCCCGGGCGCCGCCACGGTCGATGGCCGCCTTCACGACGGCGAAGATCGCGCCCTGCAGCAGCGACGCGAGCAGGATCTCCCGCATCCGGTACTCGGACTGCAGGGGCGTGGGCGCGTCGTCCGGGTGCCCGGGCGCGACCCGCTTGTAGACCTGCTTGAAGACCTGCCCCGCCACGATGCCGCCGACGATCGAGCTGACGATCCCCACCGGCCGGTACAGGATCTTCGCGGCCTTGCCGCCCGACTTCTCGGTCCGGTCCACGTCGTTGTCCTCGCTCATCCCCCGACGCTAGGCCGGGCCCGGGCGTCCCGCACGGGGCACCGCGCCCGCGCGGTGGTTACAGTGCCAGGGTCGCCCGCCGGCACCCGCAGCGAACACCCCCGAAGGAGGACGCATGATCCGCACCGTGCGCCCCCTGCTGACGGGCCGTCGCGGGCGCCTGGCCGGGGTGCTGCTCGTGCTCGCGGTCGTTGTGGGCGTCGTCCTCATGCACGCCATGAGCGGCTCCGCGACCCGGCACGCCGAGCACCACGCCCCCGTCGCCGTCGTGGCCCAGGCGCAGAGCGACCCGGGCACGACGTCGCACGCCGACGCCCCGGTCGTCCACGACGCCGGCACCCCCTCCGGCTGTGGCGCCGACGGCTGCGGCGGCCACGAGATGGTCACGGCGATGTGCCTCATGATCCTCGCGGTGCTGCTCTCGCTCGCCGGGCCGGGGGCACGCGCCCTGCTGCGGGCCGAGGGCCCGCGCGTCGCGGCGTGGCTCCCGCTCCCGGTCGCCGCCCGCCCGGCGGCCGGTCCCCGCCTGCACGCCCTCGGGATCTCTCGGACGTAGGACCGCCCGGGCCCGCCCCCGTCCGGGGGCGCCGGCCCGCCGCGGATCCCACCGAGAACCTCGAGAAAGGCCCCATCCTCATGACGCACCGATTCCTGACGCGCGCCCGCGTGCCCGCGCTCGCCCTCGCCGTCGGCCTCGCGCTCGCCGCGTGCGCCGCGGACGACGCCGGCCACGACATGGACGGCACGACCGGCACGGGCGGCTCCTCGCCGTCGTCCGACGCACCGTCGGGCACCGCGACCGACGCCCCGTTCAACGCCGCCGACGTGATGTTCGCGCAGATGATGCTCCCCCACCACGAGCAGGCGATCGAGATGTCGGACGCCCTGCTCGCCAAGGACGGCGTCAGCCCCGAGCTCGTCGACCTGGCGGAGCAGGTCAAGGCCGCCCAGGGGCCCGAGATCGACACCCTCACCGGCTGGCTGGACGACTGGGGCGCCGACGCCGGGGCCGGAGCCGACGCGGGCCACGGCGATCACGGCGACGGCATGGCCGGCATGATGTCGGCCGAGGACCTCCAGGCCCTCGAGGACGCGACCGGGACGGATGCCGAGCGGTTGTTCCTCGAGCAGATGGTCGCGCACCACGAGGGCGCGGTCGAGATGGCGCAGGCCGAGGTGTCCGCCGGCGAGCACGCCGGCGCCGTCGAGATGGCGCGGTCCGTCGTCGACTCCCAGACGGCCGAGATCCAGCAGATGCGGGACCTCCTGGCGTCCCGGTGACGCTCCGGTGACCCGGGTCCCCGCGGCCCGGGTCGCCGCCGCCATACCACCTCGTGATCGTTTCGTGACATTCCACCCGCCGGTGCGGTACGTTCCTCCGGGCCGGTGGTTCAGGCAGCAGGAGAGGTCGCATGACAACGCACGTTCACAGGAGCACCGCGCACCGCGGCGCATCCGCTCTGCCCGACGCCTCGGCGCTGGCCGCCCGATGACGCAGACGCAGCCCGCACCGGCCCCCACCCGCACCTACCCGAGCCGACGCGACCCCGGCCGCGGCGGGCGCAGCCGTTCCGCCACCGCCGTGCGGCACGTCCCGGAGCCCGTCCACGAGCCCGTCCACCAGGCCGACGCGGCGCCGGCCGCACCCGCGGCTCCCGTGCACGTCCACGCTCCGACGCCGGCCGCACCCGCGGCTCCCGTGCACGTCCACGCTCCGGCGCCTGCGGCGCCCGCCGTCGTGCACGTGCACGCGTTCGACCCCGTCCGCCCGGCCGCCGGGCACGAGACGCCCCGCAGCCAGAAGCCCCGCTCCGAGACCGCCCGCCCCGGGACGACCCGCTCCGAGACGACCCGCTCCGAGCGCCGTCCGGTGCGCAAGTCGGCACGCAAGCGCGTCCCCGGCCGCCTGGCGGGACTGGGCGTCGGGCTGACCGTCGCCGTCGCCACCACCACGACGCTCACCGCCATCGCGCCCCAGGCCGCGGCACCGGAGCCCGACGACCAGCCGACGACCGGCTCGCTCGAGTCGATCACGGCCGCGGCCGCCGCCGCCGTCGACGACCGCGCCGGCGGTGCCTCGCGCAGCGGCGCCCGGGCGGGGGTCGCGCAGGCCTCGGCCGTGAAGCAGACCGCGGGCGGCGCGACCGTCACGGTGTCGAACAAGGCGAAGATGTCGGTCGAGACGCTCGACCGGGGCGAGATCGAGGCCGCGCCGCCGGTGCTCCCCGGGTGCGAGGGGTTCGCCTCCGGGAGCGGGTCCAACGGGCAGATCCCGTCGAGCGAGCTGTGCACGCTGTGGGACGGGCGCACGCAGGTCCGCGCCGACGCGGCCGTGAAGCTCGCCGAGCTCAACGAGGCGTACAAGGCCGCGTGGGGCGAGTCGATGTGCATCACCGACGGCTTCCGCAGCTACGCGCAGCAGGTCGCGACCAAGGCCGCCAAGGGGTACCTCGCGGCCGTGCCCGGCACGTCGAACCACGGCTGGGGCCTCGCCGTCGACATCTGCCCCGACACGTACTCCGGTTCCCGGTGGGCCTGGCTCGCCGCGAACGCCCCGGCCTACGGCTGGGACAACCCCGACTGGGCCCGGCCCGGCGGCTCCAAGTACGAGCCGTGGCACTGGGAGTACACCGCGGGCGTCACGCAGATGGGCGGCTACTGACCGGTCCCGGCCTCCGCACCTGAGCCCGGGCCCGCGAGCCGGCGCACCGCGTCGAGCACGTCCACCCCGTCCGGCGGTTCGGTGTCGAGGGCGCGGTGGATGGTCATGCCCTCCACGAACGCGTCGAGCACGCGGCAGGTCGCCGGGTCGAAGTGCCGGCCGAGGGCCGCGCGGCTGCGGCGCATCCAGTCGTTCGTCAGGTCGCGGAACGCGGGGTCGCGCGCGGCGAGCGTGTAGAGCTCGTGGGACAGCACGAGGTCGCGCTGGGTGGCGAAGACGTCGAGCGTGATGAGCCGGACGACGGCGCGCAGCGCGGCGTCACGGTCCGGCGCCTCGGCCATGCGCCGGTCGAACTGCGCGGACGCCTGACGGGTGAAGCGTCCGAACGCCTCCCGCAGCAGCTCGTCCCGCCCGGCGAAGTGGTAGGTCATGGAGCCCAGCGGCACGTCCGCGGCCGCGGCGACGCGGCGCTGCGAGGTGCCCGCGACGCCGTGGGCGGCGACGACGTCGAGGCAGGCGTCGATGATGCGGTCGCGGCGCTCGGGGTCGTAGCGGCGCGGTCGGGTGCCGTCGGTCATGACCCCATGATGGCGTCCGCGGGCCGCGCGGCGGCCGTCGCGGCCCGGGCCGGGCGGCGACCTGAGAGGACTCCCGCGGCGAGCACGACGACCACGCCGGCGAGCGGCAGCACCAGGAGACCGGTGCGCAGGCTTGTGGCGTCGGCGACCAGCCCGACGACCGGGGGCGAGAGCAGGAACCCGAGGCGCATCAGCCACGACACGACGGTGAGCCCGGTGCCGGCCCGCAGGCCCGGCAGCTCGTCGGCCTCGTGCATCGCGGCGGGCACGAGCGTCGCGACGCCGAAGCCGGCGCAGGCGAACCCGGCGATCGTCCCCGGGACCGACGGGAACGCCAGCGCGAGGCCGGTGCCCACCGCGACGAGCAGGCCGCCCGCACGCGCCACCGCCCGCTGGCCGAACCGGTCCACGAACCGGTCGCCGAGCATCCGCCCGACGAACTGCGCCCCGGTGAGCGCGATGTAGCCGGTCGCCGCCACGGCCGCGGCCGCGCCCAGGCTGCCCGACAGGTACACGGCGGCCCAGGAGTTCCCGGCGTCCTCCACGAGGGTGCCCGCGAACGCGACCAGCACCAGGGCCGCGAGCACCAGCACGGTGCGGCCCCGCGACCGCGGGGCGGCGCCGGCGTCCGCGGCGGGTGCGGGGTCGCCGTCCTGCACGGCGCCGTCGAGCCCGGGCAGGCAGAACCGCAGCGCGACGAGCGCGACGGCGGAGAACAGGACGGCCGACACCCCCAGGTGGACGCCGCGCGGCACGTCGAGCGCGATCGCCACGGCGGCCATCGAGCCGCCGAGCATGGCGCCGATCGACCACACCGCGTGGAACGAGTTGAGGATCGAGCGCCCGTACCGGCGCTGCACCCGCAGGCCGTGCGCGTTCTGGGCCACGTCGGTGCAGGCGTCCATCGCGCCGCCGAGGAAGAGGGCCGCGACGAGCAGCCCGAGGCCGGGCGCGACGCCGGCCGCGAGCACCCCCAGGCTCGTGAGGACGGTGCCGGCCACGGCCACGCGCGCGGAGCCGAACCGCCGGACCAGGAGCCCGGCGGCCAGGCCCGCGGCGATGGCGCCCGCGGGGAACGCGGCGACGGCGAGGCCGTAGGTCGCGTTGCTGATCTGCAGGTCGGCCTTGATCTCCGGGTAGCGCGGGATGAGGTTGGCGAACAGCGCCCCGTTGGTGAGGAACAGCGCCGCGACGGCGGCGCGGGCACGGCGGTCGGCGAGGGCGGGGCCGAGGTCGGGACGGGGCATGCGTACGATCGTACATAGAGATCGGCCGATTGCCTACCGAGTGGTAGTCATTTGTCGAGGACTCGGCTAGCCTCCTGGGCAAGCCGCGTGGGAGCGTTCCCACGGGCGGACCGACCGATGACGACGGACCAGCGGGACCCGAGGAGCGACGACGCGTGGAGAGCATCACCAAGAACCGGCAGTCGACGGCGACGCTGCGGGCGATGATCGAGCGGGCCTACGGGCCGCAGCAGGTGCCGGACGGTGAGGACTTCGCGACCGAGCTGTCGTACGGGTTCTTCAACGCCCTGTACCGGCTCCGGCTGCGCGACGGGCAGCAGGTCGTGCTCAAGATCGCGCCGCCGGCGGACGTGGCCCTGATGGCCCGCGAGCACGGGATGATGCGCAACGAGCTCGCCGCCATGGAGCTGGTCCGCGAGCGCTCGGACGTGCCCGTCCCGCGGCTCGACTTCGTCGACCTGACGGGCGGGCTGATCGACGCCGACTGGTTCGTCATGGAGTACGTCGACGCCCCGTGCTTCGGCATCGCCGCCGAGGCGGGCGAGCTCACCCCCGAGGAGGTCGAGGTCGGGTTCGAGGCCCTCGGCGCCGCGAACCGGCGGCTCACCGAGATCGTCGGCCCGCACTTCGGCCCGCTCCAGGGTCCCGGGTTCGCCACCTGGCGCGACGCCGCGACCACGTGGTTCGAGGACGTCCTCGCCGACGGCGAGCGGGCCGCCGTCGACCTGGGCTGGAAGTACGACGACGTCCGGGAGGCCTGGGCCGCGCACGCCGGCGTGCTCGACGAGGTCACCGAGCCCCGGTTCGTCGAGGTGGACCTGTGGGCCAAGAACTCGATGCTCCGCGACGGCCGCATCGTCGCCGTCATCGACCACGAGCGGGCGATGTACGGCGACCCGCTCATGGAGGCCGGTCTCACCGGCCTGGACCTGACCGTCTTCCCCGACCCCGCGCCGTTCCTGCGCGGCTTCGGGCTGGGCGAGCTCACGGCCTCCCCGCGCACGCGCCGGCGCCTGTACACGCTCTGGCTCGCCGTGACGATGCTCGTCGAGACCACCTACCGCGGGCAGACGGCCGAGCAGTACCGGTGGGCGTGCGAGCAGCTCGACGTCGCGATGGGCCTGCTCGGCCGCACGAGGTGACCGTGGCCCGGAGGACGGCGCCCGACACCACGGCGCAGGCGGACCGGCTCGGCTCCCGCCCGGTCGGGCGGCTGCTGTGGCACACCTGCTCCCAGACCACCCTGTCCGTCGGGGTGTACGGCATCTACGCCCTGACCAACGCCTGGTTCGTCGCGCGCGGCGTCGGGCCGACGGCGATGGCGGGCGTCAACCTCGTCGCGCCGGTGCTGCTCGGCCTGGGCGCCGTGTCCACCACGGTCGGCGTGGGCGGGGCGTCGCTGGTGTCCCGCAGCCTCGGCACCGGCGACCCGGCGCGGGCAGCCCGCGCGGCCGGGAACGCGTTCGTCGTGTTCTGGGCGGCCGCCGGCGTCACCACGGTGGTCGGGCTGGTGTTCCTCGGGCCGCTCCTGACGGCGCTCGGCGCCACCGGCGAGACGCTCGGGTACGCCCGCGACTACGCCGTGGTCATCCTGGCGGGCGCGCTGGTGTCCACCGGCTTCTCGGCGCTCGTGCGCGCCGAGGGCCGGATGCTCTTCTCCACGATGCTCTGGCTCGTGCCGGTCCTGGTGCAGATCACGCTCGACCCGATCCTCATCTTCGGTCTCGACCTGGGCGTGCGCGGCGCGGCGCTCGGCACCGTCGGCGGGCAGGCCGTGTCGGCCGCCATGAGCATCTGGTTCTTCTTCGTGCAGCGCCGCCGGCCCTACCGCATCGGCTGGGCCGACCTGCGGCCGCGCGCGCGGACGGTCGGCGCCCTGATCGGGATCGGCGCGCCGTCGTTCCTCGCGGGGCTCGGCACCACCGTGCTCGCCGTGCTCGTCAACCTGTCCCTCGCGCGCGACGACGCCGCGGGCGCCGGAGCCGCGGCCGGCGGGGCCGTCGCCCTCGCCGCCTACGCCATCTGCGTCCGCGTCCAGACGTTCGTCACCATGCCCCAGACCGGCATCAGCCAGGGCCTCCAGCCGATCGTCGGGTACAACGCCGGGGCGCGGCTCGACGAGCGCGTGGCCCGCGCCCGGACCCTCGCGCTGCGCGCCACCGTCGCGTACGGGATCGGGGCCGCGGCCGTGGTCGCGCTGCTCGCGGAGCCGCTCGTGCGCCTCTTCGTCGACGAGCCGGACGTCGTGCGGACCGCCACCGACGCGCTGCGCATCATCGCGGTCGGCGTCGCCCTGGCCGGCGTGACGCCCCTGGTCTCGGCGTACTTCCAGGCCCTGGGCCGGGCGCGGCCGTCCTACGTGCTCTCCGTCGGCACGCTGCTCGTGCTCAAGGTGCCGCTGGTGCTCGCCCTCGGGCCGCAGGGACCGACGGGCACCTGGGTCGCCCTCGCTGCCGGCGAGGTCCTCTCGGCCGCCTGCGCCTTCGTGGTGCTGCACCGTGCCGGCCGGGCCGAGCCCGCACCCGGGCGTACAGTCGGCCGGGACCGTCCCGGCCAGCGACGACGTCGACGACGATGGAGGAACCCATGACCTTCACGCACCCCCAGGGCACGCGCGGGGCGCGGCAGCCGCGCGGCCCGCTCCTCGCGTGGATGAACCGCCGGATGGCGCACCGGATCCGTCGTAGGCGCGGCCGGGCCGGGGCGGGGGACACGATCGTGCTGACCACGCTCGGCCGCAGGAGCGGCGAGGAGCGGCCGGTGCCGGTCGCGTCGTTCCCGGTCGGCGACGGGTCCTGGTACGTCGTCGCCTCCGCCGCCGGCGCGGCGAAGAACCCGGCCTGGTACCTGAACCTGGCCGCCGCGCCCGACCGCGCGACCGTCGAGACGGGCGGCGAGAAGATCCCCGTCTCCGCCACCGAGCTGCACGGCGACGAGCGGGCCGAGGTGTGGCGGACCATCACCGCCACCGCGCCCGGGTTCGCGCGGTACGGGGAGCGGACGGACCGCGAGCTCCCGGTCATCCGCCTGACCCGGCGCTGACCGTCGTGCCCGCCGCCGAGGGGCCCGGCCCGCCGGCACGCGCCGGTCGGCCGTGGCTGCGACGCACGGGACGCGCGGTCACGGCCGTCGTGGTCGGCGCGCTCCTCGCGCTGGGCTGGTACCAGGTCTCCGTGCAGCCGGGCGCGGCGATGCTGCGGGCGCTGTTCGACTCCGGTCCCGGCGTCACGGCACCGCCGGACGTCGAGGCCGCGCGGGAGGCGGTCGCGGCCCCGCGGACCGTGCCGGTCCCGACCCCGGACGCCCCCGACGCGAGCGCCGTCGTGTACATGCCGCGGTCCGAGGGGCCGCACCCGGTGGTGCTGTGGGTGCACGGCGGCGGCTTCGTCTCGGGCTCCCCGGCCACCGTCGAGGACTTCTCCTTCCTGCTCGCGAGCCGCGGCTACACGGTCGTCAGCCTGGACTACACCCTGGCCCCGGAGGCCCGGTACCCCGTGCCGGTGCGGCAGGGCAACGCCGCGCTCGCCGTCGTCCAGGAGCGGATCGCGGAGCTCGGCGGCGACCCCGCGCGCATCGTCCTGGGCGGCGACTCCGCCGGGGCGCAGATCGCGAGCCAGCTCGCCGCCGTCCAGACGAACCCGCGGCTCGCGGACGATCACGGCCTCACGCCGGGCGTCCCGGCGGACCGCCTGCGCGCCGTCGTCCTGTACTGCGGCGCGTACGACCTGGACACCCTGGCCGCGACCGGGTTCCCGGGCCTGCAGACGTTCCTCTGGGCGTACACCGGCCACCGCGACTGGGCGGACGCCCCGTTCGCCGACGAGCTCTCCACGACCGAGCAGGTGACGGCGGACTACCCGCCGACGTACCTCACCGTCGGCGACGCGGACCCGTTCGAGAGCCAGAGCCGGGAGCTGGCGGCGGCGCTCGAGGAGCGCGGCGTCCCTACAGAGACGCTGTTCTGGGACGGCGACGACCTGCCCCACGAGTACCAGTTCCACTTCGACCGCCCGCAGGCCGCCCGGTCCTTCGACGCCACGCTCGACTTCCTCGAGGACCGGACCGGATGACGGCGCACGCGCCCCGCCCCGGGCGCGCCCGACGCGCCGTGGGCTGGACCGCCCTGGCCCTGCTGACGGCGGCGTCGGCCGTGGTCGCCTACGCCGTCCTCGTCCTGCTCGGGCGCTGATCGCCGCGACGCCGGGCGTCGCGGTGGTCGGTCTCCCGGACCGGCCCTAGGGTGGCGAGCGCGATCCAGCACCCGTCGGGAGAGGGCGAGGCACGGTGACCGGTGACGGCGGCGACGAGGCACCGCGGGCGGCCCCGCCGGCGCGACGGTGGCCCCGGCACCTGCACCTGGGCCGGTTCTCCCTGCGGCGCCGGTCGCTCGAGGCGGAGCCGGTGGTGGACGAGGCGTCCGAGCGGCTGCAGGAGTTCCTGGTGCTGCTCGGCGGCGCGCTGCTCACCGTCGGCACGGCCGCCACCGACATCCAGCACACGCTCAAGCGGGTGGCCGTCGCGCTCGGGTCGCCGCAGACCACGCTGTTCGTGTTCCCGACGCTGATCCTCATCCGGATGCCCGGCGACACGGAGACGCGGTTCGACGTCGCGGAGTCGGCCGGCGGCGAGGTCCGCTTCGACCGCGCCGCGCAGGTCTACGCCATCGTCGACGACGCCGTCGCGGGCCGGGTCGACGCGTCCGAGGGGGTCGAGCGGCTGCGGGAGGTCCGGGACGCGCACCCGCGGTTCCCGGTCTGGGTGCGCACGGCTGGCCACGGGCTGGCGGCGGCGGGCCTCGGGCTCGTGCTGCTCGGCGGCAACCCCCTCAGCCTGCTGTACGCGTTCGTGCTCGGCGTGCTGGTGGGCGCCGTCAAGCTGACCGTGCGGCCCGGCACGTACGCCGCGACCCTGCTGCCCGTCGTCACCGCGTTCGTGCTGGCGCTGCTCGTCTTCGGGCTCGCGGACACCGCCGTCGTGAGCGAGCCGCTGCAGGTGCTGGTACCCCCGCTGGTCACGCTGCTGCCGGGGGCCGCGCTGACCACCGGCGTGCAGGAGCTCGCCGCCGGCGACATGGTCGCCGGGGCCAGCCGGCTCGTGTCCGGCATGGCGCAGCTGCTGTTCCTCGCGTTCGGGATCCTCGCGGCCCTGGCGATCACCGCCGTGCCCAGCGCCGACGCGCTGGCCTCCTCCCCCACGACGCTCGGCGCGTTCCAGCCGTGGATCGGCGTGCTCCTCTTCTCGCTCGGCATCTTCCTGTACCACTGCGGGCCGCCCCGGTCGCTCTTCTTCCTCACGGTCGTCCTGCTGGTGGCCTACGGCGGTCAGGTCGTCGGAGCGACCGTCACCAGCGGCATCTACAGCGGCTTCCTCGGCGCCGCGGCACTGACGCTGTGCGCGTACCTCGTGCAGACCGTCCGGGGCGCCCCGCCCGCCGTCGTGTGCTTCCTGCCCGCGTTCTGGCTGCTCGTGCCGGGCGCGACCGGGCTGATCGGGCTCACCCAGACCGCCAGCGGCGACGCCGTCAGCTCCACGAACCTGCCGACCATCGCGGGGTCGATCGTCGCCATCGCGCTCGGCGTCCTCGTCGGCACCGCGCTGTACCGGCAGATCTACACGATGGCGCCCGCACGCTGGGGCCTGCGCCCGACGTGACGCGCCGGCGCGTCAGAGCAGCAGGAGGTTGAGGGCCGCGAGCGCCACGAGCACGGTGACGAGTCGCTCGAAGAGCTGCTGGTCCACGTGCCCGATGACGCGCCGGCCGATCCAGGTCCCGACCAGCACGACCGGCGCGAGGACGGCCCACAGCCCGACCGTGTCGGCGCCGACGATACCGACGCCGACGGCGACCGGCAGCTTGATGACGTTCACCGTGAAGAAGAACCACGCCGTCGTGCCGAGGAACCGCCACTTCTCGTAGCGCGCCGCGAGCAGGTAGAGGCTCATCGGCGGACCGCCGGCGTTCGCGACCATCGTCGTGAAGCCGGCCAGGCCGCCGTATCCGAGCGTCGCGGCGCGCGTGTCCACGCGCAGCCGGTCGCGCCAGAGGTTCAGCACCAGCAGCGCCAGCAGGATGCCGCCGATCGTGCGGCGCATGACGTCGTCGCTGACGACGGTGAGGAAGGCCGCGCCGAGCGCCACGCCCGCGAGCACCGGTGCGAGCAGGCGCCCGATCACCCGGAAGTCCGCGTACCTGCGGTAGGCCCAGATGGCGACCAGGTCGCCCGTGATCAGGAGCAGCAGCACCGCGCCGGTCGACTCCTTGGCCGGGACGACGAGCGCCATCAGCGCCGCGGCGATCATCCCCAGCCCGCCCAGCGCCGTCTTGGAGAAGCCCACGAGCAGCGCGACGAGGACGACGACGGCCCACCCGGTCCACGGCAGTCCGGCGATCAGCGGGGCGGGTTCGAGCACCGGGGCAGCGTAGTGGCGGGCGGGCCGTCGTCGCGTGCGGGTCCGTCAGGTGTCAGCGCGAGGCGCGGAAGCTCAGGCCGTCGAAGTCCACGAAGCTGTGGATGTCGTTGGCCGGGAAGTGCAGCGCGTGCCCGCTGCAGTCGGGGGTGGCGTAGACGTCGATGCCCACCGAGCCCGCGTTGTACTCGGCGTGGGCGACGAACGGGAGCGTGGTGCAGTCGTCCGTGACCGGGAGCGTGGCCGACTCCCCCGTGAACCACTCGCTCGCCCAGAAGGTGACGTCGCCGGCCGGCTCCGCGGCCACCGCGGACGACGCGGAGGCCACGAGCCCGGCGGCGAGCCCGAGACCGGCGGCGGCAGTGAGGATCTTCCTGGTGGTGCCCATGGCGGTGCTCTCCTTCGAGTCCGGGACGGCGCCCGGCGGCGCCGGTCGTGCCGTCACCGTACCCGGTCGTAGACCGCGGCAACCTCCCCCTGCGCGCCCACGACCTGCGAGGACAGCGTCCAGGTGGAGCCCGGCGAGCCGTCGTCGAACAGTCGCGGCCCGCCGCCGACGACCACGGGGACGATCAGCAGGTACAGGCGGTCGACCAGGCCCGCGGCGAGCAGCGCCTTGATGACGCTCGCGCTGCTGTTGACGAGGATCTCTCCCGCGCCGGAGCCCCGGAGGCTGCGCACGACGTCGCTCGCGGGGGCGTTCACCACGCGGGTCCCCGGCCACGACGCCGTGGTGAGGGTGCGCGAGAGCACCACCTTCTCCTGTCTCCGTCGGTCTCGTGGCGTGCCGTCCGTCGGCACGCACCCCGGGGACGGAGCCGCGGGCGGGTTCTCGACATCCGCCCGCGGCGACGACGCCGACCGCGGTGCTCAGGCCCCCCGGCGCTCAGGCCCCCGCGGCCACGCGCTCGGGCTCGCCGGTCCGCGTCTTGACGCCGTCGTACCGGCCCTCCACGACGTCCGCGACCCGCACGGGCTCGCCGAGAGTCGCGGACAGATAGACCGCCCGGACGGTCGCCAGCGCCCGCAGGCCGTCGTCCAGCGTCACCCAGGGCGTTCGGCCCTCGCGGACGGCAGCGACGACGTCGGCCCACTGGGCGCCGTGCGAGCTGCCGTACTGCGCGACGTGCGACTCCTGCGGGTCGAGGGCGCCGCGGGCTCCGCCGGACGCGGCCTCGACCTGGTTCGCCGACCACTCGCCGCCCTCCGCGTCCCGGGCGTGGAAGTACGTGAGCTCGTCGGCCTCGATGACCGCCGACCCGTCCGTGCCGTGGACCTGCAGCCGCACCCCGAGGTCGGGGTACGCCGTGGTGGTGGCGTGCACGGTGGCGAGCGCGCCGGAGGCGAAGCGGACGATCGCGACGGCGACGTCCTCCACCTCGATCCGCTCGTGGCCGAGGCGCGCGGTGTAGGCGACGACCTCGACCGGCTCGCCGAGGTACCAGAGCAGCAGGTCGAGGGTGTGCACACCCTGGTTCATCAGAGCACCGCCCCCGTCGAGGGCCCAGGTGCCGCGCCACGCTCCGGAGTCGTAGTACTCCTGCGTGCGGTACCAGTCGACGTTCGCGACGGCGGAGGTCACACGGCCGAGGCGGCCCGCGTCGAGCGCGTGGCGTACGCCGAGCGCCGACTCGTCGTGCCGGTGCTGGGAGATGACGGCGACGACCTGGTCCGGGCGCGCCGCCGCGGCGTCCCGCAACCGGCGCGCGGGCTCGATCGCGACGTCGAGCGGCTTCTCGACGACCACGTGCGTCCCGGCCTCCAGGGCCTGGACCGCGAGGTCGGCGTGCTCGCCGCTGGGCGTGCAGACGCTCACGACGTCGATGCCGCCTACGGCGAGGGCTTCCCCGAGGGCGGCGTACACCTCGGGCGCGGACCGGCCCGCGGTCACGAGCTGCTCGGACACGACCGCCGCACGGTCGGTGCGCGGGTCGACGAGGGCGACGACGGCGAGGTCGGGGCTCGCGGCCGCAACCTCCGCGTGCAGGCGGCCGATGACGCCGCAGCCGACGATGGCGAGGCGCAGCGGTGCGCCGGTGCTGTTGGTCATGGCGGCGATGGTAGGCACGTGATCGCCCAGGTGAACAGGGGTCTTGACTAATTAACACTCATGGTTTTAATGTCTCGACCGCAGGCTCGGTCCCACCACCCGAGCCCCGACCCGAGGAGTTTCAATGAGGAAACTGTCGCTGCGGCTCGCCGTCGCAGTCGGAACGACCGGAGCCCTCGTCGCGCTGACGGCGTGCTCCAACGGCGGCGGAACCGCCGGTGGCCAGGACGCCGCGCTCGACCCCGAGGCCGACGTGACCATCTCCGTGGGGGACCAGCCCACGGCGGACAAGCCCGAGGAGCAGGCCGCCTTCCAGAAGCGGATCGACGAGTTCGAGTCGGAGAACCCGAACATCACCATCGAGCCCACCACGGAGGTGTGGGACGCGCAGACGTTCCAGGCCAAGCTCGCGGGTGGGACGCTGCCCACCGTGATGGGTGTCTCGCTCACCTACAGCCACGAGCTGATCGCGAACGGGCAGCTGCCCGACATGACTCCGTACCTCGAAGAGCTCGACATGGTCGACGACCTGAACCCGCTCGCGCTCGACAAGGTCAAGGACGACGAGGGGCACATCTACACGATCCCCACCGGCCTGTTCTCCGTGGGCCTGGCCTACAACCGCGACGTCTTCGAGCAGGCGGGCCTCGACCCCGACAAGCCGCCGGCCGACTGGGACGAGGTGCGCGAGTACGCCAAGACCATCGCCGAGAAGGTGCCCGGGGTCGCCGGCTACGCCCAGATGACGACCAACAACACCGGCGGCTGGATGCTCACCACGATGACCTACAGCAAGGGCGGCGAGGTCCAGGACGCCGGCGGCACGAAGGCCACCATGGGCGACGCCACCGCCGACTCGCTCCAGGCGCTGCACGACATGCGCTGGGAGGACGACTCGATGGGCAAGGAGTTCCTCTACGACCAGGAGTCCGTCCGCCAGGCGTTCGCGGCCGGGAAGATCGGCATGGTGCTCCAGGCGCCGGACGCGTACGACACGGTCGTGAAGACGTACGGCTTCGACCCCGAGGCCTTCGGCATCACGGCGCTGCCGCAGACCGGCGGCGACCACGGCACGCTCACCGGCGGCTCCCTCAAGCTGTTCAACGCCAAGGCCACCCCGAACGAGCTGCTCGCCGCCGCCAAGTGGGTCAAGTACTACGAGTTCGACAAGTACTACGACGAGGACGTCGCCGTCGACGAGGCCAAGACCAACGCCGGCGAGGACAAGCCCGTCGGCCTGCCCGGGCTGCCGCCCGTGTCCCAGGAGGTCTACGACCGGTATCTCGGCTGGATCGAGCCCTACATCAACGTGCCGCTGGAGAACTTCTCGGGCTACACCGACTCCGGGCTCCAGCTCGTCCCCGAGCCGCCGACGGGCACCCAGCAGACGTACGCCGCGCTCGACCCGGTCGTGCAGAAGGTGCTCACCGACAAGAACGCCGACATCGGCTCCACCGTCGACGAGGCGAACAAGACCGTCGACGGCATCATCGCGCAGGCCGCGCGCTAGCCGAACGTCGACCGGCCGGGCGCGCGACGCGCCCGGCCGGTCCCCCGAAGGGAGGCATCGCCTTGTCCAAGACCCTCGCGGCGCCGGCCGCCGTGCCGCGCGTGCGACCGCGCCCCGGCATCACCCGCTGGTACCGGGGCGGCGGTCTGCACGCCGTGCTGTTCGCGATCCCTGTCGTCCTCGTCTTCGCGTACTTCAGCTGGGGCCCGGTCATCCAGGGCCTGGTGCTGAGCCTGCAGAAGACCAACCTCATCGCCCCCGCCCAGTGGGTGGGGCTCAGCAACTTCGAGTACGTGCTGTCCGACCCCGGGTTGGCGCAGGCCGCGCTCAACACGGCCTACTTCGCGCTGCTCGCGATGGTGATCGGCTTCCCGATCCCGATCTTTCTCGCCGTGATGATCAACGAGCTGCGCAAGCACGACGGCCTGTACAACGCGCTGGCATATCTGCCCGCCATCGTGCCGCCCGTGGCCGCGATCCTGCTGTGGAAGTTCTTCTTCGACCCGTCGTCCGCCGGCATGTTCAACACCATGCTCGGGTGGATCGGACTGGGCCCGTACCCCTGGCTGAACTCCGAGGCGATGGCCATGCCGTCGATCGTCCTCTACGCCACCTGGGCGGGCGCCGGCTCGACGGCGATCATCTACATCGCCGCGCTGGCCACCGTGCAGACCGAGCTGTACGAGGCCGCCGAGATCGACGGTGCCGGTATCTGGCGCCGCGTCTGGCACATCACGATCCCCCAGCTGCGCGGCGTCATCCTCGTGATGCTCCTGCTGCAGCTCATCGGCACCTTCCAGATCTTCACGGAGCCGTTCCTGTTCACCGGCGGGGGACCCAACAACGCCACCCAGACCATCCTGCTGAAGATCTACAACTACGCCTTCGTCAACGGGGACTTCGGCGCCGCGACGGCCCTGAGCGTGCTCCTGGCCGCCTTCCTCGGCCTGCTCTCCGTCGTCTACTACTACGCGACCAAGAGGTGGAGCCAGTCATGAGCGTCGTCGACGCCTCGCGGGCCACGACCACCGTGCCCGCCCCCGATCCCGCGGCCGCGCCCCCGCCCCGGGCATCCCGCCGCCGACGGCGCGCCTCGGAGGAGCCCAAGACCCGCGGCCTCATCTCTGCCGGCGACCGCAAGCGCCGCAGCGTCCGGTTCTGGCTCACGCTCATCCAGGGCGTGCTGCTGGTCGGCCTGATCGTCGCCTGCCTCGGCCCCCTCCTGTGGTCCGCCAAGGCGTCCGTCTCCAGCAGCCAGGCGATCGTGTCCGACCCGATGGGGATCTGGTTCACGCCGAACGAGTGGGGCAACCTCGCCCTCGCCTGGAAGGGCGCCCAGATCGGGCAGTCCCTCGGCAACACCGTGATGCTCGCGGTGGGCTCGACCGTCGCGACCCTGGTCGTCAGCGTCGCGGCCGCGTTCCTGCTCAGCGTGCTGCGACCGAAGTGGGGCCCGTGGCTCACCGGCGCCATCCTGGCCACGCTGTTCCTGCCCGGCGTCATCTCGCTCGTGCCGCTGTACCTCACCGTGCTCGACATGCCGCTGCTGCACATCCGGCTCCAGGACACGTTCTGGGCCGTGTGGCTGCCGTCCGCCGCGAGCGCCTTCAACGTCATCGTGCTCAAGCGGTTCTTCGACTCGATCCCCCGGGAGTACCTCGAGGCCGCCAAGATCGACGGCGCCGGACCGCTGCGGATCCTGTCCATGGTCATCCTGCCGCTGTCGCGGCCGATCATCGGCGTGGTCGCGCTGCTGTCCGTCGTCGGCGCGTGGAAGGAGTTCCTGTGGCCGATGCTGGTGCTGTCCAACCCCGACCTGCAGCCGGTGTCGGTGATGCTGCCGAAGCTGGCCGCCGGGACGGCGCCCCTGTCGGTGCAGATGGCGGCCGTCTTCCTCACGATCATCATCCCCGTCGTGCTGTTCGTGATCTTCCAGAAGCAGTTCCTGCGCGGGGTCGGCACGGCTGGAGGGATCAAGGGATGAGCACGGTCGAAGGCACGAAGATCCTCGTCACCGGTGCGTCGGGGCGGATCGGCAGCGTCGTCACCCGGCGGCTGCGGGCCGCCGGGGCGTGGGTGACGGCGCTGTCCATCGACGACGCGCCGTCGCTCGAGGCGGACCGGGTCCTGGTCGGCGACACCACGTCGCAGGACGACGTCGCAGACGCGCTCGACGGCGTCTCCGCGGTGGTGCACCTCGCCGCCCTCGCGCACCGGGACATCGCCCCGCCGTACGACGTCTACTCGACGAACGTGGTCTCCACGTTCAACGTGCTCGCCCAGGCGGGGGCGCTCGGTATCTCCCGGGCCGTCGTCGCCGGCAGCATCAACGCGTGCGGGCTGCCGCAGAACGTGCACGAGGTGTGGCCGGCGTACGTCCCGTACGACACCCACCTGCCCGTCGACATCGCCGACTGGTACTCGCTGTCCAAGCACCAGGACGAGAGCACGGCCCGGATGGCGTGGCGGCACTGGGGCATCGACGTCGTCACGCTGCGCTTCCCGCACGTGAACTCCGCGGAGGCGCTTCGCGCCCAGGCCCGCCAGCTCACCGACGACCCGCGCCCCGGCGTGCTCGAGGGCTGGTCGTACCTCACCACCGACGACGCCGCGCGCGCGGTCGAGCTGTCCCTCACGGCGGCCACCACCGGCGCGCACGCGTTCTTCCTCGCCGCCAACCGCACCCTCGCGCCGTACCGGACGGAGGACCTGCTCGACGCGTACGCGCCCCAGGTCCCCCGCACCCGCCGGTTCGTCGGGCGCGAGGTGCCGATCGACCTCACCCCTGCTCGCGAGCTCATCGGCTTCCGCGCGGAGCAGGAGATCGACCTCCCCACGCTCGACCTGCCCGGCACCGCCCCTCGCACGACCTCCGGCACCATCGCCAGCAAGGAGCACTGATCCCCGCCATGCCGCACGACCTGCCGCTCGACACCTTCGCCAACCCCTGGCCGCCCCGGGAGGACATCCGGATCACGTCCGTCCGCGCCATCACGACCGCCCCCGAGGGCACGGCGCTGGTCGTGGTGCGGATCGACACGAACGTGCCCGGCCTGTACGGCCTGGGTTGCGCCACGTTCACGCAGCGCTGGAAGGCGGTGCGCACGTTCGTCGACGAGCACCTGGCGCGGCTGCTCGTGGGCCGCTACCCCGGCGACATCGGCGACCTCACCCGGCTCGCCGCGTTCTCCGGCTACTGGCGCGGCGGCCCGGTGACGAACAACGCGATCTCCGGCGTCGACCAGGCCCTGTGGGACATCGCCGGCAAGCGGGCGGGCATGCCGGTGCACGAGCTGCTGGGCGGGAAGGTCCGCGCGGCGGCCGACACCTACATCCACGCGGCGGGGCGCACGGCGGCGGAGGTCGTCGAGCAGGCGCAGGGCTTCGTGGAGGCCGGGTGGCGGCACGTGCGCATCCAGCTCTCGACGCCGGGCGGTGGCGGGTACGGCGCGCCCGCGGTGCCGACCGAGTACCCGGACGCCCCGTACCCGAACGGCTGGAGCGCGCGGGACTACCTGCGGCGCGTGCCCGGCCTGTTCGAGGCGGTGCGCGAGGCTCTGCCCGACCGCGTCGAGCTGCTGCACGACGTGCACTCGCGCCTCACCCCGAAGGACGCCGTCTGGCTGGCGCGCGCCGTCGAGCCGTTCCGCCCGTACTTCCTCGAGGACGTGCTGCCGCCCGAGCACTGGGACCGGCTGCCCGAGGTGCGGGCCGCCAGCCCGGTGCCGATCGCGGTCGGCGAGCTCACGACGTCCCTGCCGGACGCCGTCAGGCTCGTGCGCGACGGCGGGGTGGACTTCATCCGCTCGCACGTCTCCGACATCGGCGGCCTGACGCCGGCGCGCAAGCTCGCGGACCTCGCCGAGCTCTGCGGGGTGAAGACGGCGTGGCACGGCCCGGGCGACACGTCGCCGATCGGCGCGGCCGCCAACGTGGCCCTCGACGTGACCTCCGCGGCCTTCGGCATCCAGGAGGGCCACCTCTACAATGAGGCGACCCACGAGGTCTTCCCGGGGACCCTGCGTATCCAGGACGGCTGGCTGGTCCCGAACGACGCGCCGGGCTGGGGAATCGACGTCGACGAGGAGGCGGCGGCCCGTTTTCCCGCCGAGCTCTCCGGACACGACGCCTGGGCCGCGGGCGTCCGCCGACCCGACGGAGCGCTGGAGGCGCCGTGACCGAGCTGACCGACCGTTCGAGGCAGCGCCAGGGCGACGTCCGGCCCTACGCCTCGCGCCGCCCGCGGCCGGCGGGCGACCGGAGCCAGCCGGGCGCCAACCAGTACGACCTCGGGTCCTTCAACGAGGCGACGATCATCGAGACCATCCGGATCGCGGGCACCATCTCGCGGACGGAGATCGCGCAGCAGACCGGCCTCACGCAGCAGTCCGTGTCCCGGATCCTGCGCGGGCTGCTGGAGCGCGGCCTGCTCGCCGAGGGCGCCGCCGAGCGGACCGAGCGGCTCGGCAAGCCGCGCACCCCCGTGCGGCTGCGGGCCGAGGCAGCGCACGCGGCGGGCGTGCTCGTCGACCCGGAGCTGGTGTCGGTCGTGCTGACCGACCTGGACGGGGCGGTGCTCGAGCGTCGCACGGTCCCGTTGGACGCCGAGGTCGCGCCCGAGGCGCTCGTGGAGATCGTCGCGGACGCCGTCGACGACGTCGTGGTCGCGTCCGGGATCGACGCCGCGACGTTCCTCGGTGTCGGCGTCGCCGCGCCCGGGCCGATCACGATCGACGGCCAGCTGCTCGACCTGCCCCTGTCGCACGCCTGGCGCAACGTGCCGCTGCGCAGCATGCTCGCGGAGCGGCTCGACTGCCCCGTCGTCCTCGAGAAGGACGGCGCGGCGGCCGCCGTGGGCGAGCGGTGGATCGGCCGGACGGAGCGCGCCGGCGACTTCGTCTACCTCTACGTGGGCACCGGCATGGGCTCGGGTCTCGTCCTCAACGGCGAGACCTATCGGGGCGGCAGCGCGAACGCCGGCGAGTTCGGCCAGCTGTGCGCGATCCGGCTCGGGCTCGTCGACGAGGACGGCGGCCCGCAGCTCGTCCGGGAGTGCAACCCGACCGTCGCGCTGCCCGAGATCGCCCGCGAGCTCGGGTACGCGGGCACGGCGCGCAGCTTCCGGGAGATGTGCGCGGAGGTCGGCGCGGGCGACCCCGCCGCCGTCGCGGCCGCGCAGCAGATCGCGGACGTCATCGCCCTCGGCGCCGTGGCGCTCATCGACCTGCTCGACCTGCCGCTGCTGGTGGTGGGCGGCCCGGCGTTCGCGCCCGAGCTGCAGCCGTTCCTCGTGGACACCATCGACCGCGCCGTGAACAGCCTCCCGACGGCGCACCACGCGCGGCACGTCGTCGTCGAGCGGTCCCTCGTCCAGGACGAGGCGGGCGCCGTGGGCGCCGCCTCGACGATCTTCCACGCCTCGTTCGCGCCTTCCGTGCGGCGCACGCGGCAGTACTCGATCTCGTGACGGCGGCCGCCACGACTGCCATGACGTCAGCGGGACGCCTGCGGCTGCGCTCCCCCGGCGGCGAGCACGCCGTCGAGGTCGACCCGACCGGGGCGCGCGTCGCGTCCCTCGTGCACACGCCCACCGGCACGGAGCTGCTGCTGCGGCTGCCCTGGGAGGACGAGGACTGGTCGGGCGCGTTCCCGTCGGCGAGCTCGAACGAGGAGTGGCACCGCCGGTACGCGGGCGGTTGGCACACGCTCGTGCCGCACGCGGGCGACGCCCGCACCGTCGACGGGGTGCAGCACCCGTTCCACGGCGAGGCCGCGTGGCGGCGGTGGCGGGTGCTGGCGCACGACGCCGGCTCCTGCACGCTCGAGGTCGTGCTGCGCACCGTCCCGCTGACCGTGCGGCGCACGGTGCGCGCCACCGCGGCCGGCCTCGAGGTGGAGCAGCGCGTCGCCAACCACGCGCCTCGGCCCGTCGCCTTCACCTGGACGGAGCACCCGGCGTTCGGCGGCGCCCTCGCGGGGCCCGGCTCGACCGTGACCCTCGGCGGCGACCCGGTCGAGGCCGCGTTCCCGCGCGACGGTGAGCCCTCGGGCGGCTTCCAGTCCCTGCGGGCCAAGGGGCGCGGCGACGTCGAGCTGCGCAACGACGCCGCCGGGGTCGCCGTCGTGCTCCGCTTCGACCCCGACCTGTTCCCCCACGTGCACGTGTGGCAGGAGCACCGCGCAACCGCCGGCTTCCCCTGGTGGGGCGCGGTCGACGCCGTCGCGCTCGAGCCCGCGTGCCGCCCCTACGACCCCGACGACGACGCGCTCGGGCCGCTCGTGCTCGCGGGCGGCGCAGAGCTCGCCGCCCGGTTCGAGATCGCGGCCACGGTGCGCGGCACCCACCCCACCCCCCACCCCACCCCCCACCCCATGGCGAAGGAGCCCCGGTGACCAGGATCGGCGTCCAGACGATGATGCTGCGCGACGAGTTCGCGAAGCGCGGCATCCTCGAGACCTTCCGCGAGGTGCGCGACCTCGGGTACCGGGCCGCGGAGATCTCCGCGGTCGAGATGAGCCCGCAGAACGTCGCCGAGCTCGCCAAGGTCCGCGACGACCTCGGCGTGGAGATCGCGTCGATCTCCGGCGGGCTCACGGCCCCGCCGGGCGCGCCGTCTCTGAGCAGGGACCTCGACACGTTCGTGGCCGACGCGCAGATGCTCGGCGCCCGGATGATCCGCATCGGCATGCTCCCCGCTGCGGCGATGGCGACGACGGCGCGGGTCGAGGAGTTCGCCGACCGGTGCAACGACGTCGCGGCCGCGCTGGCCGAGCACGGCATCCGGCTCTACTACCACAACCACCACGTCGACTTCGCGAGGTACGACGGGCGGCACCTGCTCGACGTCGTCGCCGAGCGCTCGCCGCTCGTCGGCTTCGAGATCGACGTGCACTGGGTGCAGCGCGGCGGCCTGGACCCTGTGCGCACGCTGCGCCGGTACGCGGGCCGGATCGCGATGGTGCACCTCAAGGACTACCGGATCGGGCACCTCTCCCCCGCCGTGTACGAGGCGATCGACGCCGGCGACCAGGGCCCGTGGCAGGAGGAGCTGCGGCAGATCGTGCAGTTCGCCGAGGTGGGCGAGGGGAACCTCGACTTCCCGTCGATCGTCGAGACGGGCCTGGACGTCGGGGCCGAGTACCTGCTCGTGGAGCAGGACGAGTTCTACGGCCGCACCGCGCTGGAGTGCCTGCGCACCTCCCACGACAACCTCGTCGCGATGGGGTACGGCGGCCTGTTCTGACCTACCCGGCCGACCGGTCCGGGGTCGACGTCGAGCCGCGTACGACGAGCGTGGTGGCGAGCTCCTCGCGCGGCGCGTCCGTCGTCGGCTGCGCGGAGGGCTCGTCGCCGAGGCGCAGCAGCATCCGCAGCGCGGCGGCGCCCATCTGCGCGATGGGCTGGCGCACGGTCGTCAGGCCGGGGTGGACCCACTCCCCCTCGGGCAGGTCGTCGAAGCCGACGACGGCGAGGTCCTCCGGCACCCGGAGACCGGCGGCGGACGCGGCGTCGTACACCCCGAGCGCCATCGTGTCCGAGCAGGCGAAGACGGCGGTCGGGCGGCCGCGGCCGGCGAGCAACCCGCCCGCGAGCGCAGCGCTGCCGGCCCGCGTCCAGTCGCCGTGCACGACGCGGTCGTCGGGCAGCTCGGCGCCCGCCTCGGCGGCCGCGGAGCGGAAGCCGTCCACGCGGGCCTGGCTGTACAGGTGCCGGCGACGGCCCGCGAGGACCGCGAGCCGCCGGTGGCCCAGGCCCAGCAGGTGCTCGGCGGCCGCCCGGCCGCCGGCCCAGTTGGTGGCGCCGACGCTCGCGACGGTCCGCGGCGGCTGGGTCACCGGGTCGAGCAGGACGACGGGGACGCGCGCCGCGGTGAGCGTGGCCAGCTGCTCGCGCGTCGTGTCGACGAGCGCGACGACGGCACCGCGCGAGTGCCGCGCGAGCAGCCGCGTGAGCCACGCGTCGTCCGGAGGTCGGGCCACCGAGACGACGATGTCGAGGCCGGCCGCGGTGGCCGCCTGCTCCACGCCGCTCAGGGCACGGTTGGCCCAGGTCCCGTCGACGCCGCTGAGCACGAGGTCCACCAGCGGCGGCCGCTCCCCCCGCGGAGCGACGCCCCGGCCCGCCCGGCCCCGGTAGCCGAGGTCGTCGACCGCGGCCATCACGCGGGCGCGCGTCGCGGCGGAGACGTCGGAGCGGCCGCGCAGCACCTTGGAGACCGTGGGGACGGTGGTCCCGGCGGCGGCGGCGACGTCGGCGAGCGTGGTGGGGCGGTCGGCGGGCACGTCCGGACTCTAGCGACGCCCACAGAAGTTGCGCAACTATTTGGCCCAGATGGATCGTCTCTCACCCCTTGAAGGGCGAACTTCTCCCATGGAAGACTCGTCGGGCACAGTCGAGAGCCACCATGTAGTTGCGCAACAACGGGAGTTGCAGATGACAGACCGCAGACAGCGACGAGCGCTGGTCGTGAGGGGCGGGTGGGACGGGCACCAGCCGGTGGAGACCACCGACTCGTTCGTCCCGTTCCTCACCGGGCAGGGCTACGAGGTGCACGTCGAGGACGAGACCACCGTCTATGCCGACGCCGACTACATGGCCGGTGTGGACGTCGTGGTGCAGACCGTCACGATGAGCACGATCGCCGACGACGAGCTGCGCGGCCTCACCGCCGCGGTCCGGGCGGGCACCGGCCTCGCGGGCTGGCACGGCGGGATCGCCGACTCGTACCGCAACAGCTCGGACTACCTGCACCTGATCGGCGGGCAGTTCGCCACCCACCCGGCCAAGGCACCGCGCGAGGAGCTGCCGGGCGACGGCACGGACTGCTTCGTGCGGTACACGGTCGACGTCGTGCCGGAGAAGGCCGACCACCCGATCGTCGCCGGGATCGCCGACTTCGAGCTCACCACCGAGCAGTACTGGGTGCTCAGCGACGAGTACAACGACGTCCTGGCGACCACCACGATCGCCGCGCCCGACTACCACCCGTGGCACCGGCCCGTGACCTGCCCGGCCGTGTGGACCCGGCAGTGGGGCGACGGCCGAGTCTTCGTCTCGACGCCCGGGCACAACCTGGACGTCGTGAACGACCCGAACGTCCGCACCATCATCGAGAGGGGCATCCTGTGGGCCAGCCGCTGAGGATCGGCATCGTGGGCGTCGGGGCGATCTCCGGCCAGTACCTGAGCACGTTCGAGCGGCTCGGGACGCTGGGGAGCGGGGCGGTGCGGCTCGTCGCCGTCGCGGACCTCGACGCCGATCGCGCGGCCGCCGTCGCCGCCGAACAGGGCGTGCGGGCCCTCACCGTCGACGAGCTCGTCACCGACCCCGAGGTCGACGCCGTGCTCAACCTGACGATCCCCGCCGCGCACGCCGAGGTCGCCCTCAAGGCGATCGCGGCGGGCAAGGACGTGTACGGCGAGAAGCCGCTCGCCGCCACGACCGACGACGCGCGCGCCATCGTCGACGCCGCCCGCGCCGCCGGCGTGCGCGTGGGCTGCGCGCCGGACACCGTGCTGGGCACGGGGGTGCAGACGGCGCGCAAGGCGGTCGACGACGGCCTGGTCGGCACGCCCGTCGCCGCGACGGCAACGATGGTGACCCCCGGCCACGAGCGCTGGCACCCGAACCCGGACTTCTACTACCAGCCCGGCGGCGGCCCGCTGCTGGACATGGGCCCGTACTACGTGACCGCGCTGGTCACGCTCCTCGGCCCGGTGGAGTCCGTGGTCGGCAGCGCCGGCCGCGCGCGGGCGACCCGCACCATCGGCTCCGGGCCGCGCGCGGGCGAGCAGGTGCCCGTCGACGTCGACACCCACGTCTCCGGCGTGCTGCGCCACGAGTCCGGCGCGCTGTCGACGCTCGTCATGAGCTTCGACGCCGTCGCGACGCACGCGTCGCGCATCGAGGTGCACGGGGACCAGGGCTCGCTCGTCGTGCCGGACCCCAACGGCTTCGACGGCACCGTCGAGCTGCACCGGCTCGGCGGCGCGTGGGAGGACCTCCCCGTGAGCGCCGGGTACCGCGACGCCGGCCGCGGCTACGGCCTGGCCGACCTGGCCGCCACCCCGCCCGGCGCCACCGCCCGGGCGAACGGCGACCTGGCGTACCACGTGCTCGACGTCATGACGTCGCTGCTCACCGCCGTCGAGAAGGGGACGTCCGTCTCCGTCGCCAGCGTCTGCGAGCGACCCGCGGCCGTGCCCCTGTCCGACGCCCCGCGCACCTGACGGACGCCCGACCAGCACGGACGCCGCCCGGGACCGGGTCCTCACGCCCGCCCCGGGCGGCGTCCACCTCGTGGGACACCCTCTGGGCGACCTCTCAACACCGGCGGGGCCGGGTGGAACGGCTCCCGGGCCGGGGGGCAGATCGGCTCGCTCGGGCCCGGCGTCCTCGTCGACCGGTACCACCACGACCTGACCTTCCGCGGCAACACCATCGAGGGACCCGCGGGCGACGGCGTCACCGTGCGGAGCGAGGTCGCCGGGACCGCCCGGATCACCCGCACCCGCCTCGACGGGCTGCGTGCCGGCCAGGTCCCGCTCCGCAACGACTCCCCGGAGACGTTCGCCGTGGTCCAGACGGGCAACTCCTGGCAGGAGTAGGCGGGGCGACGGCGCCCCTGCGGAGTTCGCCCGGTCGGGACTCGCCGCCTCCGCCACGGTGTCATGGGCGCAGAGTCCGCTTCCGGAGCCGTCGCGGCTCAGGCGGCCCCACCGAGCGCGCGGAAGGCGACGACGAACAGCGCCGCGACCACGGCGGTGCCGGCGACGGCCGTCGCGACGGCGAGCGCGCCGCGGAGGCTGCGCGCGAGCATGCTCGCGAGCAGGACGACCGCGACGACACCGATCGCCACCCAGTACGTCGCGCCCGTCGTGTCCGCGACGGTGGTGAGGCCGTAGACCCCGTCGCCGACGCCGACGCCCGCGAGCAGCGCCGTGCCGAGCGCGGCGCGGGTCCCCGGGCGGCGGAGCCATGCGGCGGCGACCCCGACGAACGGGCCGACGACCACCCCCACCACGCTGAACAGCAACGGCCGGTACACGAGGCCGCGCAGGTCCGCCGCGAACGTGTAGCCCAGGACGAGGAGGACGAAGCTCGCGGCCCCCAGGACCGCGGCCTGCCACGTGCGGGCCCCCGTCGCCGCCGCCCACCAGAAGACCAGGGCCGCGGAGACCAGGGTCCAGCCGCTCGCCGAGTTCGCGACCGGGACGACCGCAGCCGGCAGGACGCCCTGCGCGAACGACGTCAGGCCGCCGAGGAGCAGGCTCGCCACGAGCACGACGGCGCCGCGCGTCCACGGCCGTCCCCACGGCGCAGGCGTCGACGCAGGCGTCGACGCAGGGCCGGCGGGGCGGGGTGACGACGGGGCGACCGCACGGTCGCGGGACGGTGTCGTGTCGGGCACGTCCTGAACCTAGGGGTGGTGCCGAGGCACGGGCGTCCGCCCGTGGTCGGACGCCCGTGCGCCGGTCGTCCCCCTCCGGCACGACGACGGTCCGAAGGCCGGAGTGCCGCCGACGTCCCCGCGACGGTGCACGTCGCCTGCGCACCGTGCTGCAGCAGGCGCGCGGGGAACGGCCGGACTCTCACCCCGTCCAGCTCGCCACCCGGCTGGTCGTGCGGGAGCCGACCGCAGCCCCGGCGGACCGAGCGGTCCGTCAGAGCGTCGTCGTGAGGACGCCTCCGTCGGCGCGCAGCGCGGCGCCGTTGGTGGCCGAGGAGACCGTGCCCGCCAGGTAGGCGACGAGGTTCGCGATCTCGGCCGGCTCGATGAACCGCTGCAGGAGCGACGTCCGGTTCGCCGCCTCGATCGCGCTCCGCACCTGGTCCGCGGGGACGCCCTGGGCCCGAGCGAGGTCCTCGACGGCCCGGGCGACGCCGTCGGAGTACGTCGGACCGCCGAGGACCGAGTTGACCGTGACGCCCGTCCCTCGGGTGAGCTTGGCCAGGCCGTTGGCCAGGGCCAGCGCCCCGGCCTTCGTCGTCCCGTAGTGGGTCATGTCGGCGGGGACGTCCACGCCGGACTCGCTGCTCACGAAGACGACGCGGCCCCAGCCACGGCTCAGCATGCCGGGCAGCACGTGCCGGGACAGGCGGACGCCGCTCATGACGTTGATGTCGAAGTACCGCTGCCACGCGTCGTCGGGGACCTCCTGGAACGCCTGGACGTCGAAGACGCCCACGTTGTTCACCAGGACGTCCACCTCGCCCAGCGTCTCGCTCAGCCGCAGGACCTGGTCGGGCTCCGCGAAGTCTGCCGCGATCCCGGAGACCGCCGCGCCGGGCACCGTCTCCTCCAGCCTTCGCACCGCCGCCGCGACGCCGTCCTCGGTCCGCCCGTTGACGACCACCGATGCCCGTTCGGTGAGCAGCGCCTCGGCCACGGCGAAGCCGATGCCCTGCGTCGACCCGCTCACGAACGCCCTCTTGCCTGCCAGCCCCAGGTCCACCTGCTGCCCTCCCGTCGTCGTCCGCCTGGTTCACTTGCCCAGGCAAGTGCAGACTAGGCAGGGATGACTTTCCTGAGCAAGTTACTGCTGGCCGGGCCGATACCCGTACGCTGGCGGTCATGCAGGACCCTGAGACGCGCGCCGCCGCCCCCGAGGAGCTCACGGGCGAGGAGCTGGAGACCTGGGCCGCCCTGGCGACCGTGCTGGAGTGGCTGCCCCCCGCGCTGGACGCCCAGCTCCAGCGCGACGCACAGCTGTCCCACTTCGAGTACGGCGTGCTGTATGCCCTGGCCCAGGCACCCGACGACACCCTCCGGATGAGCGTCCTGGCGGGCTACGCGAACAGCACGCTCTCGCGGCTCTCGCGGGCAGCCTCGCGGCTGGAGACGCAGGGATGGATGCGGCGCACGCCCGACCCCTCGGACGGGCGTTACACCCTGGCCGTCCTCACCGAGCCCGGACGGGCGAAGGTCCGGGACGCGACCCCCGGCCACGTGCGCCTCGTCCACCAGCTCGTGCTGGACCGACTGACGACGCCGCAGACCCGGCAGCTGCGGGAGATCAGCAGGCGGATCGGACGCGCCGTCCGGGAGGACGGCGGCTGGCAGCCGCGCTGACGCGCCCTTGCTCCGGCCCGGTGCGCCGGCGACGCTCAGCCGAGCAGGTGGCGGAGGTACCGGCCCGGCGCGTCGAGGAACGCGCGCCAGTGCTGGACCAGCTCGAGATCGTCCCACGTCGTCGGGCGCAGGCCCCACGGCCCGACCTCCAGGATCGTCGCGCCGGGCAGCGCCGCCAGCACGGGCGAGTGCGTGGCGCAGAGGATCTGGCCACCGCGCCCGGCCAGGTCCTCGAGCACGCTCATGAGGCTCAGCGTGGAGGAGAAGCTCAGCGCCGCCTCCGGCTCGTCGAGGCAGTACAGGCCCGGCCCGTCGAACCGCGACTGGAGGACCGCGAGGAAGGACTCGCCGTGGCTCATCTCGTGGAACACCGGGTCCCTCGGCCCCGGGTGCTCCTCGAGGAACGTGTACCAGCCGTGCATCGTCTCCGCGCGCAGGAAGAAGCCCCACCGCCCCGACCCGACGCCGCGCTGCAGCCGGACGGCCCGGTGCAGCGGCGACTCGGACTCACGGGTCGAGTGCCGGCCGTACGCCGTGCCGCCCTCCGGAGACAGTCCGTAGGCGACCGCCACCGCCTCGACGAGCGTCGACTTGCCGCTGCCGTTCTCCCCCACCAGGAACGTCACGCCCGGCGCGAGCTCCAGCCCGTCGCGCAGCACCTGCTCGACGGCGGGGACGGTGCGCGGCCAGGCGCCCGCGGGAAGCGGGTGCTCGGGGTCCGGCGCGACCCGCACCACCGGCGGCTGCGAGAAGTCCACGGGGGCATCATGCCCCGGGAGACGCCCGACCAGCAGGCACGGTGGCCACGTCGATCGCGACTTCACCACCTCGTGCGACCACGGCGCCCCCGCGCGAAGATCGACGTCAGTGCGTCGCTCGCACTCCACCACCGAAGGAGACATCGTGAGCAGCTCAGAGGACTCCGAACCCGCCGCACCGACGAGTCCCGGCAATCCCACCGACCCAGTCACACGTCGCTCGGACGAGCCCCTCGACGAGCCCAAGAGCCCCGGCCCGCCGGCTCGTCGAGGGACGCCGGACTCCTCGACCGACGCCCTCGACGAGCCGAAGAGCCCCGGCCCGCCCCCGGGCTCGATCCCCGGCGAATCGGATTAGCCTGCCGTTCTGCCACGTCCACCCGGCCAGGTCACGCCCTCTGGAGCGATGCGAGGCGGGTGGCGGGGCTGTTCCGGGCCTATCCTCAGACCGGATCCTGGGCTTCCTCCCGACACTCCGACCACGGGACGGCCCGGAGCCCATGGTCGCGGAGGACGGCCTCTCACCCCCCTGCGCGCGACCTGTGGTGAAAGGCCACGCGGCACGACATGACGGCGGCGGATACGGTCAGGACTGCATGTCGACGAACCGCGAGTAGTGGCCCTGGAACGCCACGGTGATGGTGTCCGTCGGGCCGTTACGGTGCTTGGCGACGATCAGGTCCGCCTCGCCGGCACGCGGCGACTCCTTCTCGTAGGCGTCCTCGCGGTGCAGCAGGATCACCATGTCGGCGTCCTGCTCGATCGAGCCTGACTCACGCAAGTCAGACATAGCAGGCTTCTTGTCCTGCCGCTGCTCGGGACCACGGTTCAGCTGCGACAGCGCGATGACCGGGACGCCGATCTCCTTCGCCAGGAGCTTGAGCGCACGGGAGAACTCGGAGACCTCCTGCTGTCGGGACTCGACCTTCTTGCCGGAGGTCATGAGCTGCAGGTAGTCGATCACGACGAGCTTCAGGTCGTGCTTCTGCTTGAGCCGCCGGCACTTGGCGCGGATCTCGGTGAGCGACATGTTCGGCGAGTCGTCGATGAACATCGGCGCCTCGGAGACCCGGCCCATCACCTTGGCGACCTTCTGCCAGTCGTCCTCGCCCATGGAGCCGTTGCGCAGCTTCTGCAGGTGGACCCGCGCCTCCGCGGACAGCAGACGCATCGTGATCTCGTTGCGGCTCATCTCCAGCGAGAAGACGACGGACGACTGCCCGTGCTTGATCGACGCCGCCCGCGCGATGTCGATGGCCAGGGTCGAGTTGTGCGTCGGGATCATCGCCCGGCTCGCGAGGTACAGGTGCGACGGGTGCTCGATCTCGACGCACCGCACGGGCACCGACCGGACGGCGACGACATCGACGATCTTCCACGCGGCGCCGGGTCGGGAGACGGTGTGCGCAGCCCCGGAACGCATCGAGGTCACGATGCTCTCCGTGGTCCGGATCGTGGCGTCGGCGGGGCTCCCGGACAAGCTCGTCGACCACTCGTGCTGGGCGTCGGCGACGATGGTGGTGCCGTCGTCGAAGACGACCTCGTAGCAGGGTCGGTCGGTCATGACCTCGGTCGCTCGGACGACGCGCGTGGGCGTCCCGTCCGCCGCGATGAGCTCGTCGCCCACGGCAACGTCGCCCATGGTCGTCCAGCCGTGCGGCGTGGGCAGCGGGGTGTCGAGCGCCAGGGCCTTGCCCATGGCCGGCCGGGCGGCGATGACGATCATCTGCCCGGGGTGCAGGCCGTTGGTCAGCCGGTCGAGGTCGGCGAAGCCGGTGGGGACGCCGACCATGCCCTCGCCGCGGTTCCCGGCGGCCTCGATCTCGTCCATGGTGCCGCCGATGATCTCGGCGAGCGGCAGGTAGTCCTCGGAGGTCTTGCGCTCGGTGACGGCGTAGATCTCGGCCTGCGCGGTGTTGACGATGCCCTCGACGTCGCCGCCGTCGGTGGCGTAGCCGAGCTGCACGATCTTGGTGCCGGCCTCGACGAGGCGGCGCAGCACGGCGCGCTCCTGCACGATGCGCGCGTAGTAGCCGGCGTTGGCGGCGGTGGGGACGCCGGCCATGAGGTCGTGGATGTACGGGGCGCCGCCCACGCGGGCGAGCTCGCCACGCTTGGTGAGCTCGGCGACGACCGTGATGGCGTCGGCGGGCTCGCCGCGGCCGTACAGGTCGATGATGGCGTCGTAGACCGCCTCGTGCGCGGGGCGGTAGAAGTCGTTGCCGCGGATCTGCTCGACGACGTCGGCGATGGCGTCCTTGGAGAGCAGCATGCCGCCCAGCACGCTCATCTCGGCGGCGACGTCCTGAGGAGGTGTGCGGTCGAAGGTGGCGCCGGGCGCCCCCTGATATCCCGCCTCGAGCTCCTCGATCGACATGCTCACCCCGCTCCCCCGCCGTCGCCGGCGTCCGGTCCGTCACCGGACATCGACTCCCGCTGTCAGGTCCACGTTCTACCGTGGCCCTCTGACACCGCGGACGACGCTAGGCGCGCCCGCGACCGTGCGCAATCGACGGTGTGGACTCAGGTGTGGACGAGCCTGTGGATATGCGCCTCAGGCTGTGCACGGGCGGTGGACAGGCATGTGCACAACTGGGGATATCGGCTGTGTACAACTTTTCGCAGGCTCCTGACCTGCGACGACATTACGCTCAGGCTGTGGAGGAGAAAAAAGTTGGGTGAGGTGCACCGCACCCCGGATCCAGACGGCGGACACCCCGGCGCCACCCCTCCTTCACCGACGCCGCCGGAGGGTCACCCGGCCGCCGCGTCCGCCCACAAGGTTGTCCACAGGGGCGACCGCCGCCGCATCGACCGCGACATCCTCGCCCTCGCGCTGCCCGCGCTGGGCGCCCTCGTCGCCGAGCCGCTGTTCGTGCTCGTCGACAGCGCCGTCGTCGGGCACCTCGGCACCGCGCAGCTCGCCGGCCTGTCCGTCGCGTCCACGCTGCTCGTCACGCTGGTCGGGCTGTGCGTGTTCCTCGCCTACGCCACCACGGCCGCCGTCGCCCGCCTGGTCGGCGCGGGCCGCACCCGCGACGCCCTCCAGTCCGGCATCGACGGCATGTGGCTCGCCCTCGGGCTGGGCGTCGTGCTGGCCGCGGTGCTCGCCGTCGGGGCGCACTGGGCGGTCGGGGCGATGGGCGCCGGCGCGGACATCGCGGGCTACGCGGCCACCTACCTGCGCTGGTCGCTGCTCGGCCTGCCGGGGATGCTCGTGGTCCTGGCCTCCACGGGCGTGCTGCGCGGCCTGCAGGACACGCGCACCCCCCTGTGGGTGGCGTCGACGGGCGCCGTCGTGAACGCCATCCTGTCCGTCGTCCTGGTGTACGGCGCTGGGCTGGGGATCGCGGGCTCGGCCATCGGCACCGCCGCCACCCAGCTCGGCATGGGGGCGGTCCTCACGGTCGTCGTGGTGCGCGGCGCCCGCCGCCACCACGCCTCGCTGCGGCCGCACCACGCGGGCATCTGGGCCAACGCCCGGGCCGGCGCGCCGCTGTTCGTCCGGACGGCGTCCCTGCGACTCGCCATCCTGCTCACCGTCGCGGTCGCGACCAGCCTGGGCGCGACGGCGCTGGCCGGCTACCAGGTCGTCAACAGCCTGTGGGGGCTCGCGGCGTTCGCCCTCGACGCGCTCGCCATCGCCGGGCAGGCGCTGGTGGGCCACGGCCTCGGGGCGGGCGACGTCGGGCGGGTGCGCGCCGTGCTGCGCCGCTCGCTCCAGTGGGGCGTCGGCGCCGGCGTCGCCATCGGCGTCGTGTTCGCCGTCTCCGGGTGGTGGATCGCTCCGCTGTTCACGTCCGACCACGACGTGCGCGTCGCGATCACCGCGGGCCTGGTCGTCACCGGCGTGCTCATGCCGATGGCGGGCTGGGTCTTCGTGCTCGACGGCGTCCTCATCGGCGCCGGGGACGGCCGCTTCCTCGCGTGGGCGGGGATGCTGACCCTCGTCGTCTACGTGCCCTTCGCCCTCGCGGTCCGCGCCTGGGCGCCCGACGGCGCGATCGGGCTGGCGTGGCTGTGGGGCGCGTTCGCGGGCGTGTTCATGCTCGCCCGCGCCCTCACGACCGGCCTGCGCGCCCGCGGCGACCGCTGGATGGTCACGGGCGCGTGACGCCGACGGCCCGTCCGGTGAACGCGGTGTGACATCGGCGGCGCGGCGCCGTCACGAGGGCACCACGAGCCGGTAGCCGATGCCGCGCACCGACGACACCCGGAGCTCCGGCAGCACGCGCAGCCGCTTGCGCAGCCGCTTCACGGCGGAGACCACCGGGTCCGGGTCACCCAGGTAGCCGGTGCGCCAGACGGTGCTGGTCAGCTCGGCGAACGACCACACGCGGTCCGGCGCGGACGCGAGCGCGACCAGCAGGTCGAACTCCCGGATCGACAGGTGCACCGGCACGCCCCGCGCGGTGACCTCCCGGGCCGCGAGGTCGACCTCGAGCGCGCCGAGCACGATCCGCCGCGCCCGGACGTCGGCCGCCGCGACGGCGACGACCGGGATCTCGCCCGACGGCGCGGCGGGGGCGCGCGCGTGCACCTCGAGCGTGTGCGGGGCCTCGTCGTCGGGCAGCACCGCGGGCGGGGGCTGGCCGAGGAGCGTCCGCGCGCCGTCGGTGTCCGCCGTGGCGATCACCGCCGCCCGTCCGCGGAGCAGGCGGGCGACCTCGCCCACCCGTTGCAGCGGCAGCCCGATGCAGAGCACGTAACCGCCGACCGGCTCGACCACGTTCTTGGGGGGCATCTGCCGTCCTCCGTCCGACGCGCGCTCCTGGCAGGGTCGCGGACATCGTTTACCCAGGTGCCCATCAGAGTTCAGACCGAACCGCCCGCCGACGGCGCCCGGAACCGACCCGGACCTGCCCCCGGGTTGACCGGAAACTGGCCGCCGGCCGTCCTTGTCCGCCGGAGGATCGCCGGATGGGCTGGGGGGCGGGCCCCGACCGGGCGCCCGTCACGACGCCCCCGCACCCGGGGGCTCCCTCACCTGGAGGAAGCGTGCACTCACCGATCCGCACGAGATCGATGCGAACCAAGTCGACGGGGACGTCGACCGGCCGCAGGAGGGGGTGGGTCGCGACGAGCGCGGCCGTCGCCCTCCTCGCCACGTCCGCGGTCGGGGTCGCGCCGGCGTTCGCCGCCGACGACGACCCGCCGCTCGCCCCGTCCGTCGACGTCCCCGACCCCGCGGACAAGATCGGGACCGCCGTCGAGAAGGACCTCGCCGCCGGCCCCGCCGACTTCTGGCTCGAGCTCGCCGACACGGCCGACCTGCGCGCGGCGAAGGACATCGCCGACTGGGACGACCGCGGGAAGTACGTCTACGACACCCTGACCGCCGTCGCGGGCGACGCGCAGGCCGACCTCGTGAAGGAGCTCGACGCCGCCGGCGTCGACCACGAGTCCTTCTGGATCTCCAACCGCATCCTGGTCCGCGACGGCGACGCCGCCCTCGCGACCTCGCTCGCGGCGTCCCCCGAGGTCGAGGCGATCTCCGCGCCGCAGAAGTTCGACCTGGTCGAGCCGGTCGAGCGCACCAAGTCCCCCGTCCGCGGCACGCAGGCCGTCGAGTGGGGGCTGCAGGCCATCAACGCCGACGACGCGTGGGCCCTCGGGTACACGGGCGAGGGCGTCACCGTGGCCAACATCGACTCGGGCGTGCAGGGCGACCACCCCGCGCTCGCACCGCACTACCGCGGCCTGCAGGCCGACGGCAGCATCGTGAACGACTACAACTGGTTCGACTCGTCGAACGCCTGCGCCGGTGGCTCCCCCTGCGACACCGACGGCCACGGCAGCCACACGATGGGCACCATGGTGGGCGACGACGGCGCCGGCAACCAGATCGGCGTCGCGCCCGGCGCGGACTGGATCGCGGCCAACGGCTGCTCCACCTGCTCCGACGCGGACCTGCTCGAGTCCGGGCAGTGGGTGCTCGCGCCCACCAAGGTGGACGGCAGCGACCCCGACCCGAGCAAGCGTCCCCAGGTCGTGAACAACTCCTGGGGCCTGGACGCGTCGGGCGCCATCGACGACTTCATGGCCGAGGAGATCGCCGCGTGGGAGGCCGCCGGCATCTTCGGCACCTGGTCGGCGGGCAACGAGGGTCCGGGATGCCGGTCCACGTCGTCGCCGGGCGCCAACGAGGCCACGTACTCCGTCGGCGCGTTCGACTCGTCGGGCGCCATCGCGGCGTTCTCGTCGCGCGGCACCGGGGAGAACGGCGGGACCAAGCCGAACATCTCGGCCCCCGGCGTCAACGTGCGCTCGTCCGTGCCGGGCGACGGCTACGCCTCCTACAACGGCACGTCGATGGCGGCCCCGCACCTCGCGGGCGCGGTCGCGCTGCTGTGGAGCGCGGCGCCGAGCCTCGTCGGCCAGATCGAGGAGACGCAGGCCCTGCTCGACGGCGCCGCGGTCGACGTCGACGACACGACGTGCGGCGGCACCGCCGCGGACAACAACGTGTGGGGCGAGGGCAAGCTCGACGTCACGGCCCTGCTCGACGCCGCGCCCGTGGGCGACACCGGCCTCGTCACCGGCACCGTGACCGCCGCCGACGGCGCCCCCGTCGCGGGCGCCGAGGTGACGTTCGACGGGGACCGCGACCGTACCGTCGCGACCGGCGACGACGGCGCGTTCACCGCCGAGCTGGCCGTGGGCGACTACGCCGTGAGCGCGCGGGCCTTCGGGTTCCTCGCCTCGGCGCCGGCCGACGTCGCCGTCGCCGTGGACGAGACCGTCACCCTGCCGATCACGCTGGAGCGGGCACCCACCCGCACCGTCTCCGGCACGGTCACCGAGAAGGACGGGTCGCCCACCCCGGGCGCCGTCGTCACCCTCTCCGGCCCCCTGGACCCGGTCACGACCGGAGCCGACGGCACGTACGCCATCTCGGGCGTGCCGGACGGCACCTACACCCTGGGCGTCTCGGCGGGCACGTGCGCGGCGCCGTTCAGCACGGAGGTCGTGGTGGACGGCGACGAGTCCGTCGACGCCACTCTCAAGCGGCTGGTCGACTCCTACGGGTACTACTGCTCCACCGGCACCGCCGGGGTCGCGACGGGCGACACGCTGCTGGCGCTCACCGGAGACGACAAGGCGGCTTCCGTCGACCTGCCGTTCGTCTTCCCGTTCTACGGCGAGACGTACGACACCGCGTACGTGTCGACCAACGGGTTCCTGAACTTCCTCACCTCGTCGACGAGCCTGACGAACGGCGCGCTCCCGAGCGCGGCCGCGCCCAACGCCGCGGTCTACCCCTTCTGGGACGACCTCAACGTCGATGCGGAGTCGTCCGTCCACACCGCCACGACGACGGTGGACGGCGTCGACGCGTTCGTCGTCGAGTGGCGCAACGTGCGCAAGTACCGGCCCGAGACCGACCGGGTCAACTTCTCCGCCACCCTCCTCGCCGACGGCCGGGTCACCCTCGGCTACGGCTCCGTCACCGACACCACCACGGCGCGCGGCGACTCCGCCACGATCGGCATCGAGGACGCGGCGGGCGCGGTCGCCTCGCAGTTCTCGTACAACGCGCCGGTCGTCGCCGACGGCCTGTCCGTCACGTACGACGTCGCGGGCATGGGCTCCGTGGCCGGCACGGTGACCGACGGGAACACGAACGAGCCGCTCGAGGGCGCCACCGTCACGATCACGTCGAAGGACGACGGCGACGAGACGGTCGTGACCACCGGCGCCGACGGCGCCTACGCGGCCCGGCTCCCGCTGGAGCGGTACGGCATCACCTACGCGAAGGACGCGTACGCGGGCGCGACCCGCAACGCGACCCTCACGGAGGACGGCCAGGTCGTGACGCGGAACGTCGCGCTCGGCGCCGGCCGGCTCGAGGTCAACAAGGAGAGCGTCTCCGCCTCGATCGGGATGGGCGCCACCGCGAGCCGCGCGTTCCGCGTGACGAACACCGGCACGGAGCCGGTGGACGTCTCCCTCGGCGCCGGCCAGGGCGGCTTCGAGCTGCTCGGTGCGAAGGGCGACGACGGCGCGGTGATCAGCCACGTCGCCGGTGACGCCACCGTGCCGAGGTCGACGACACCGGCCGGGTCCGGGCTGGGCACGTCCGAAGGGAAGAAGGGCGGCCTGGCGACGTCCGGGGCGAAGGCGGGCACCGTCTCCCCCGACCTGTCGGCCGTCCCCCTCGACGAGACGACCCTGACCCACTCGGCGTCGCAGGACGTCGTGGCCAACAACTCGGTGGCGTGCACCAACCAGGTGACCACCCAGGACAACGGCTACCTGCGCACGTTCACGCTGAGCGACTTCGGCATCGACGGCTCGTTCGACGTGAAGAGCGTGTCGTTCGCCGTCGAGGCCGCCCGGGTCGCGCAGCCGCTGACCGTGAACCTGTACACGCTGGACGGGGCGCTGACCTACGCCAACATGACGAAGATCGGCAGCGCCGAGGCGACGGCCGGCACCAGCGCCGGCGGCACGGTCGTCTCGGTGCCGGTCGAGGGCGAGGTGCCGAAGGACGGCACGCTGGTCGTCGAGATCGACGTCCCGGCCGGCGGCTGGTTCTTCATCGGGTCCAACGACGCCGGCCAGACGGCGCCGTCGTACCTGCGGTCGGAGTCCTGCTCCATCCCGGAGCCGACCGACACCGCCGACATCGGCTACCCCGGCATGCACATCGTCATGAACGTGTCGGGCGAGACGTCGGGAGGCGGGGGCGGCCTCGAGTGGCTGGACGTCCAGCCGCCCGAGCTCACCCTCGCACCGGGGGCGTCCGTGCAGGCCGCGGTGACCCTCACCGCCGCGGTCGAGCAGCCCGGGGCGTACTCGGCCACGATCACGGCGGCCGGGAACACCCCGTACGAGGCGCCCACCGTCGCGGCGCTGATGACGGTGAAGGCGCCGACCGGCTGGGGCAAGGTCACCGGCACGGTGACCGGCGGCGGCGGCCCGCTCGACGGCGCCGTCGTGCACCTCGACGGGAAGGCGTACGACAAGACCCTCGTCACGGGGGCCGACGGCACCTACGGGTACTGGATGCCCAAGGCCAACGGGCCGCTCCAGCTCGTCGTCGCGGCGAACGGGTTCGTCCCGGCCGTCCGCACCGCCCCGATCGTGGCTGGGCAGACCACGGTCTACGACGTCGCCCTGAAGCCGCTGCCCTGATCGCCTGACAGGAGGAACGACGAAGGTCCCGGTCCCCTCGCGGGGGCCGGGACCTTCGTGCGTCAGGCGTCAGGCGTTCAGCCGGCGACGACCTTGACGGCGATCTTCGCGGAGACCTCGGGGTGCAGGCGCACCGACACGGTGTACTCACCGGTCGTCTTGATCGGCTGGCCGATCTCGATCTTGCGCTTGTCGACCTGCGGGCCCTCGGCGGCCACGACCGCGTCGGCGATGTCACCGGTGGTGACGGCACCGAACAGGCGGCCGGACTCACCGGCGTGCGCCGTGACGACGACCGTCTTGGCGGCGAGCGAGTCGGCCACCGCCTTGGCCTCGTCCAGCGTGGCGATCTCGCGGGCCTTGCGGGCCTTGCGGATCGCGGAGACCTGGGACTCGGCGCCCTTGGTCCAGGGGGTGGCCAGACGACGCGGGATGAGGAAGTTCCGGGCGTACCCGTCCTTCACCTCGACGACGTCGCCAGGCTCACCGAGACCGGTGACCTCGTGGGTCAGGATCAGCTTCGACATGATTCAGTGATCCTTCCGGTCAGCGGGCCGAGGACGAGTACGGCAGCAGCGCCATCTCACGGGCGTTCTTCACCGCACGGGCGATCTGGCGCTGCTCCTGGACGGAGACGCCGGTCACGCGACGCGCGCGGATCTTGCCGCGGTCGGAGATGAACTTGCGCAGCAGCGCGGTGTCCTTGTAGTCGACGGACTCGATCTTGGCCGTCTTGAGCGGGTTGGCCTTCTTCTTGGGCTTGCGCACCACAGGCTTCGCCATGGTGTTGCTCCTTCACAGGTGCTGTCCTCACGAGGCGCCGGCCGGGGCCGGCGTCGGAGGACGGGTGATCTGGGGACTGGCGCCGATCAGAACGGGGGCTCGTCCGAGAACCCGCCACCGGAGGAGGCGGGACCGGCCGTGGCCCACGGGTCGTTGCTCTGACCGCCGCCGGAAGAACCGAAGCCTCCGCCGGGCTGGCCGCCACCCTGGGGGCCGCCGTAGCCGCCCCCCTGGTTGCCGCCGCCGCCGCCGAAGCCGCCACCGCCACCGGAACGCTGGGCGCGGGTGACCTTCGCCGAGGCGTACCTCAGCGACGGGCCGACCTCGTCGACCTGCAGCTCCATGACGGTGCGCTTCTCCCCCTCGCGGGTCTCGTACGAGCGCTGAGTCAGACGGCCCTGCACGACGACGCGCATGCCCTTCGTCAGCGACTCGGCGACGTTCTCCGCGGCCTCGCGCCAGACCGAGCAGGACAGGAACAGCGCTTCGCCGTCCTTCCACTCGTTGGTCTGGCGGTCGAACGTGCGCGGCGTGGACGCGATGCGGAAGTTGGCGACGGCAGCCCCTGACGGGGTGAAGCGCAGCTCCGGGTCCGCGACCAGGTTTCCGACGACCGTGATGACGGTCTCACCAGCCATGCCATGCTCCTTCGTTCGTCCGAGAGTCGTGAGGGGATCCCATCACGGGGCTGTGACATCCACGATGTCGACGTCCACAGGCTGGGCCGGGACGCCGCCCGCGACGGGGGCAGAGTTTCGGTTCAGGTCTCAGCGGGCGTCGGTGCGCAGGATCTTGGTCCGCAGCACGGCCTCGTTCAGGCCGAGCTGGCGGTCCAGCTCCTTCGCGGTGGCCGGCGTCGAGGTGAAGTCGACGACGGCGTAGATGCCCTCGGAACGCTTGGAGATCTCGTACGCCATGCGGCGACGGCCCCAGATGTCGACCTTGTCGACGGAACCACCCTCGGTCGAGATGACCGACAGGTACTTGTCCAGCGACGGGGCCACCGTGCGCTCCTCGACCTCCGGGTCCAGGATCACCATCAGCTCGTACTGACGCATGTGTTCAACCCACCTCCTCTGGTCTCAGCGGTCACGGTCGTTCCGTGACAGGAGGGTTCTTGCGTGCGTCGGCCGCGCGCCATCCCGGAACGGTCCGGGGTGGTGGGCACAGCCAGTCGACCAGGATACCCGCCGGGGCGGGTGTCCCGGAAATCGTCATTCCTCGGCGCCGTCCAGCGGCCAGTCGACGCCCGGACTCTCGCTCTCCTCCGGGTCGGGCGACGGTGAGTTGCCGTTCCCGTTGCCGTTGCCGTTCCCGTTGTCGCCGTTGCCCGGCTCCGGACCCTTCGAGACGATCAGCGTCACGGTCGAGCCCTGATCGACGCTGCTGCCCTGGCCGGGGTCGGTGTCGATCACGATGCCGACCGGCTGGTCGCTGAACTCCTCCCGCACCGCCGGCTGGAGGGCGTCGCCGTAGATCATCTGCTCGGCCGTGGTCCGCGGCTGCCCGACGACGTTCGGCACCACGACCTGCTCGGGCTTGTCCGGCTGGCCGGTGGAGACCACGAGGGTGACGGTCGTGCCCACGGGTACCTCCTGGCCCGCTCCGGACACCTGCAGCACCGTGCCCTTGCGCTCGTCGCCGTTCTGCGCCCTCGTGCTCACCACGAGCTGCAGCTTCTCCAGCTCCCTGGTGGCCTTCGCGATGTCCCAGCCGGTGACGTCCGGCACGGTGACCGTCTCCTCCTCCGTCTCGGACGGGGTGGGCGAGGGCGAGAAGGTCGGCTGCGCCGGCACGTACTCGGGGAAGCTCTCCTCGTCCATGCCCTCGGTCGCGACCTGCATGAAGTCGGTCCACGCGCGCACCGGCCAGGTACCGCCGGTGATCTCCGGCCACTCGCCGAAGCCGTCGATGTCGTCCTGCCCGGCGATCTTGCCCGCCTCGAGGTCGAGCGTCTTGTACTGGCGCAGGCCGACGACGGTCGTGAGCTGCGGCACGAAGCCCGCGAACCACGCCGACTTGTTGTCGTTCGAGGTACCGGTCTTGCCCGCCACGGGGCGGCCCAGCTCCTGCGCGACCCGGCCGGAGCCGGTCGGGTCCTCGACGACCTTCGTCATCGCGTAGGTGGCCGCCGTGGTGACGTCCGCGTCGAACTCCTTCTCCTGCTCCTGCGGGGCCTCGTAGAGCACCGTGCCGTCGAGCGTCTCGACCTTCGACACGATGTGCGGCGTCGTGCGGTAGCCGCCCGACGCGATGGTCGAGTAGGCCCGCGCGAGGTCGATCGGTCGCACGGAGTCGACGCCGAGCACGTTCGACAGCCCCGCCGTCAGCGGGTAGTTCTCGTCCTTGCGGATCCCTGCGCGCTCGGCCACCTCACGCGTCTTCTCCGGCCCGATCTCGTCGTTGAGCTGCACGTACGCGGTGTTGACCGAGTGCGCGGTCGCCGTGGTGAGGTCGATGCTGCCGCCGTAGTTGGCGCCACCGAAGTTGGGGACCGTCCAGTCCTCGCCGTTGTTCGCCGCGGGGAAGACCTTCCCCGACTGACCGTCGAACCGGTCCTCGAGCGTGACGTCGTTCTCGAGCCCCGCCATGAGGGTGAACGGCTTGAACGTCGAGCCGGCCTGGACGACGTCCTGCGTGGCGGTGTTGAGCGACTGCTTCACGTAGTCGGGCCCGCCGTAGAGCGCCTTCACCGCGCCGGTCTTCGGGTCCATCGACACCAGCGACATGCGCACGTTCTTGTTCGCCTTGCCGTACTGGCCGTCCTCGTGCAGCGTCTTCTCGACCTCGACGGCCGCCTTCTGCAGCTTCTGGTCGATCGTCGTGGTGATCTTGAGGCCGCGCGTCTCCAGCTCCTGCTCGGACTCGAGCGGGCCGTCAGGGTTGCTGTCCGACCTGACGAGCTCCTTGCGCACCTGGGCCATGAGGTAGCCCTTCTGGCCGCCCCAGGTGTTGGTGGCTTCCTTCTTCTTCTTGAACTTCGGGAACTCCGCCTTCGCCCGCTCGTCCTTGGTGATGTACCCCTGCTGGTACATCCGGTTGATGCTGCGCTCCCAGCGCTCCTGGGCCCGCTCCGGGTTGACCGACGGGTCCCAGTTGTTGGGCGACGGGATGATCCCCGACAGCATCGCGGCCTCGGACGGCGTGAGGTCCTTGGCGTCCTTGCCGAAGAACTCCTGCGACGCGGCCTGGATGCCGTAGGTGTTCCGGCCCCAGTAGATGGTGTTGAGGTAGCTCTCGAGCACCTGCTGCTTGGGCTGGCTCTGCGCCACCTTGAGCGCGATGATCGCCTCGCGGGCCTTGCCCGCGTACGAGTCCTCGGTGTTGAGGTAGTACCGCTCGACGTACTGCTGCGTCAGCGTGGACGCGCCCTGCCGGCCACCGCCCGTGACGTTGTTGTACGCCGCGCGCGCGATGCCCTTGACGTCGATGCCGTTGTTGGTCCAGAACGTGTCGTCCTCGGACGCGACGACCGCGTTCCCGACGTACGCCGGCAGGTCGTCGAGCTTGACGAGCTCCCGCTTCTGCTCGGCGAACTGGCCGATCGGCTTGCCGCTCGACCAGTAGACGGTCGTGGCCTGGTTGTTCACCTCGTCGAGGTTCTTGGGGATCGTCGTCGTGCTCCACGCGGCCACGAACAGACCGGCGCCCAGCGCCGTCCCGGTGAGCAGGGTGCCGACGACGATGCGCCAGGACGGCAGCCAGCGCTGCACCGGGCCCTTGCGCGGGCGCGGGTAGTTCCAGAAGCGACGTCTCCTCGCCACGTCAAGCCTTTCGTCGTGCGGGACCGGCGTCGTGCTCGTACAGTGCGCCGGCCTGCGGACCACAGGGAACACTAGGCGATGCGGTAGGGCCGACGGGAGCCTCGGGCGCCCAGGGCGACGGTTCGACCCCAGGCGTCCGCAGCCCTCTGGCCTGCGCTCCGCGGAACCTTCACAACTGCCCGGACGCCCGTGGCGGGTGCTTCCCGTTGCACGACCATGTCGGCGAGTCCTATTCTCGCGATGTATCGACTCGATACGTCGTGACGACGGGTCGGCAGCGACATCGGGACAGGACGGGAAGGGGAACCCTCGTGCGCAGCAGGTCTGTGGTGCTCGAGACGGCCATCCTCGGCCTGCTCAACTCCGCCCCGCTGCACGGGTACGAGCTGCGCAAGCGGCTCAACCTGCTGCTCGGCTCGTTCCGCGCGTTCTCCTACGGCACCCTCTACCCGGCCCTCAAGTCCCTCGTCGCCCGCGGCCTCATCGAGACCACGGAGCGCGAGGCCCCGGCCCCCGCGGGTCGGGCGTCGGGCACCCGCCAGGCCGGCGCCAAGCCCTCGGGCAAGGCGCCGCTGTCGGGCCGGCGCGGGCGGATCGTGTACCGGCTGACGGCGGACGGGAAGGAGCACCTCCAGACCGTCCTCGCGTCGTCCGGCCCGGCCGCCTGGGAGGACGAGAACTTCGACGTCCGCTTCGCGTTCTTCGCGCAGACGGACGCCGAGACCCGCATCCGTATCCTCGAGGGCCGGCGCACCCGGCTCACCGAGCGGCTGGAGGCGGTCCGAGAGTCTGCCGCACGCACCCGCGAGCGGCTCGACGAGTACACCCTCGAGCTGCAGCGCCACGGGCTCGAACAGGTCGAGCGCGAGGTGCGTTGGCTCGACGGACTCATCACCACGGAACGCGACCGTGCTCTCGGCCGCGCCCGCGACCACAGCGCCGGGGTGCAGGACGCCCCGGCCCAGAGAAACAAGGAGCGAGGATGACCTCCGTCCGCGTTGCCATCGTCGGTGTCGGAAACTGTGCATCGTCCCTGATCCAGGGCGTGCACTACTACCGCGACGCCGCCCCGACCGACACCGTCCCCGGCCTCATGCACGTGCAGCTCGGCGACTACCACGTGAGTGACCTGGAGTTCGTCGCGGCGTTCGACGTCGACGCGAAGAAGGTCGGCTTCGACCTCGCCGAGGCGATCCACGCGTCCGAGAACAACACGATCAAGTTCGCCGACGTGCCGCCCACCGGCGTCACCGTCCAGCGCGGCCACACCCTCGACGGCCTCGGCGACTACTACTCCGCCACGATCGACGAGTCGGACGCCGAGCCGGTCGACGTCGTGCAGGCGCTGAAGGACGCGAAGGTCGACGTCCTCGTCTCCTACCTGCCCGTCGGCTCCGAGGCGGCGGACAAGTTCTACGCGCAGGCCGCGATCGACGCGAAGGTCGCCTTCGTCAACGCGCTGCCCGTCTTCATCGCGTCCGACCCCGAGTGGGCGAAGAAGTTCGAGGACGCCGGCGTGCCGATCGTCGGCGACGACATCAAGTCGCAGGTCGGCGCCACGATCACGCACCGCGTGCTCGCCAAGCTGTTCGAGGACCGCGGCGTCGTGCTCGACCGCACGTACCAGCTCAACGTCGGCGGCAACATGGACTTCAAGAACATGCTGCAGCGCGACCGCCTCGAGTCGAAGAAGGTCTCCAAGACGCAGGCGGTGACCTCGAACCTCGAGGGCCCGCTCGGCGGCAAGAAGGAGGACCGCAACGTCCACATCGGCCCGTCGGACTACGTCGCCTGGCTCGACGACCGCAAGTGGGCGTACGTGCGCCTCGAGGGCCGCGCGTTCGGCGAGGTGCCCCTGAACCTGGAGTACAAGCTCGAGGTGTGGGACTCCCCCAACTCGGCCGGCATCATCATCGACGCGGTGCGCGCCGCCAAGATCGCGCTCGACCGCGGCATCGGCGGCCCGATCCTCTCGGCGTCGACGTACTTCATGAAGTCCCCGCCCGTGCAGATGGAGGACACCGCGGGCCGCGCCCAGCTCGAGGCGTTCATCCGCGGCGAGGTCGAGCGCTGACGACCACCGCGTGAGGACGAAGGCCGGGGCACGGACGTGCCCCGGCCTCGTCGCGTCATGCCCCCGGCCGCACCACCGCACCGCCCTCGGCGGCCGAACGCTGCGCCGCGGCGACGACGCGCAGCGTGCGCAGCCCGACCTGCCCGTCCGGTCCCGGCGTCTCCCCCGTACGGACGCACCCCAGGAAGTGCTCGAGCATCAGCGCGTCCAGGTTCTCGCCGAACCCGAGCCACGCCTGCCGCGTCCCCTGCGCCACGAGCCCGCCGACGTGCGCCGCGAACGGGTCGATCTCGACCGTGCCGCCGGTGCCGACCACCTGAAGCGTGAGGCCGCCCCACGTGGGTGCGCCGTCGGGCACGGACCACGAGCAGTCGACGACGATCTCCGCGCCGCCCGCGTAGGTGAGGCTCACCAGCGCGCCGGTCTCGGCGCGCACCTGCGGGTCGTCCCCGTGCAGGACCCGGTTGCTCACGGCGCGCACCGCGACCGGCTCCTCCCCGAGCAGCGCGTCGAGCAGGTCGGCCAGGTGGACCACGTGGTCCGCGAGCGCCCCGCCCCCCGCCAGCTCGGGGTCGGTGAACCAGGCACGGCCCGCGGGCACCTTGCCGTTGTTCGTCCCCGTCCCGCCGAGCACCGTGCCGAGCGCGCCCGACGCCACCAGTCCGCGCAGCGTGCCGAACTCGGGGCTGAACCGCACGGGGTAGGCCGTCATGAGGCGCACCCCGGCGGCGGCGCACGCCGCCACCATCTCCTCCGCGTCCTCGACCCGGGTCGCGAGCGGCTTCTCGCACAGCACGTGCGCGCCGGCCGCCGCGGCGGCGAGCACGACGTCCCGGTGCCGGGAGTTCTCGCTGCACACGATGACGGCGTCGGGCCGCCAGGCGAGCGCCTCCGCATAGGTGTCCACGTAGGCGGCGCCGTGCTCCGCGGCGAACGCGGCCCCGCGCAGCTCGCCGGCGGGGGCCGTGGCGGCGTCAGGGTCGGCGGTGAGGAGCTCGACGTCGGGCCGGCCACGCAGCAGCGCGACGTACGACGCGGCGTGCACGTGCGCGAACGACAGGATCGCGACCCGCAGCGGGGCCGGGGTGGGCGTCATGCTCGGCTCCCGGTGGTCTCGAGGTCGGCCAGGGCGCGGGCCCGGGCGGCCGTGTCCAGGGCGACGGGCTCCCCGGACGCGATGGAGGCGAGCGCGGCCTCGGCGATCTCGACGGCGATCACGCCGTCGACGGCGCTCACCCGCGGGTGGTGCGGGTCGTCGGGCGCCAACGACGTCGGGGACGCCGCGAACGCCCGGGCGACCTCCCGGATCTCCGTGAGGTACGGGCTCTCGCCGGCGGCGGGGGCCGGCCTGTCCTGTCCGCCGGCCGGGACCGGCGGGAGGTCCGACCGCACCCCCGCGGCCTCGGCCGAGTCGAACCGCAGCGTCCCGGCGGCCCCGGCGACGTGGAACGACGTCCGGAAGGTGGTGTGCGGCGCCCCCCACAGCCCTCGCACGTGACTGATCGCGCCGCCGGCGTGGGTGAGCACGGCGTGCGCGAGCGTGTGCGGGGCCCCGCCCTCCTCGAGGGACCGTCGGGTGGCGTGCACGCTCGTGACCTCGCCGGCGACCCACCGGGCGAGGTCGAGGTCGTGGATCATGAGGTCCAGCACCACGCCGCCCGACTGGGCGTCGTCCGCGAACCACGGGGACCAGGCGGGGAACATCCCGCCGCGCGCGAACCGCAGGACGGCCGGCGCCCCGATCTCCCCGGACCGCACGGCCCGGCGCATCAGGGCGTACTCCGGGAAGAACCGCACGACGTGCCCCGGGTAGAGCTGCCGGTCCGCGGCGCGGGCCGCCTCGAGCATCGCGACGGCGTCGCGCGACGTGCGGCCCAGCGGCTTCTCGCACAGGACGTGGCGGCCGGCCGCGAGGGCGGCCGTCGCCACCTCGAGGTGGGTGGGCGTCGGGGTCACGACGTCGACGACGTCCGCGACGTCGAGCAGCTCGTCGAGCCCGGCGACGACCCGTCCGCCGTGCGCGGCCGCGAGCTCGGCGGCGCCGTCCGTCGAGTGGACGACGAGGTCCGCGCCGAGCGCGCGCCACGCCGGCGCGTGGGCCCGGGCGATGCCGCCCGCGCCGACGAGGCCGACCGTGAGGGCGGGGGAAGGCTCTGCAGCAGTCATCGTGCTCCCTACTTGAGTCCGGAATGGGCGAGACCGTCGATCACACGGCGCTGCATGACGACGAAGAGCAGGAGGATGGGCGCCATGGCGAGCGCGCTGGCCGCCATCATCACCGTGTAGTCGGTGGTGGTGCGCCCCGCGAACGTCGCGATGCCGGCCGCGAGCGGCATGCTCTCGGCGCGGGTCGAGACGACGAGCGGCCACAGGAGGTCGTTCCAGGACCACAGGACGGTGATGATCGTCAGGGCGCCGAGGCTGGGACCGGCGAGCGGCAGCATGACCCGCCAGAAGACCTGGAACGGGTTGGCGCCGTCGAGCCGCGCGGCCTCCTCGAGCGAGTCGGGCACGCCCCTGAAGAACTGCATCATGAGGAAGGTGCCGAACGCGCTGAAGATGCCCGGGGCGGCGATGCCGGCCACGGTGTTCAGCCAGCCGAGCCCGTTGATGATCTGGTACTGCGGGATGAGGTACACCTGCGACGGCACCATGAGGATGGACAGCACCAGCGCGAGCAGCACGCCCCGCAGCGGGAACCGCATGCGCGCGAACGCGTAGCCGGCCATCGAGCACAGCACGAGCTGGCCCGCCGTGCGCGCCACGGTGATCGAGACCGAGACCCAGAACTCCTGGAGGAACGGGAGCTTGGAGAACACCTCGGCGTAGTTGCCCCACTGCAGCTCCCCCGGCCAGAACACCGGGGGCACGCTCATCACCTGGGCGTTCGTGGACAGCGACGTGAGCAGCTGCCACACGAACGGGAACACCATCACCACGCCGCCGACGGCGAGCACCACGTGCGCCCAGGCGTTGGACCCGTGGCGCGACGTGCGGCGGCGGGGCGCCGGCGGTCGCCCGGCGAGCGCGGGAGCGGTCGTCGTGAGGGTCGCGTCAGGCATAGGTGACCCACCTCCTCTGCATGCGGAACTGGAGCAGCGTGACGGCGCCGACGATCAGCAGGATCACCATCGCGATGGCGGCGGCGAAGCCCTTGTCGTTGCGCAGGAAGGCCTCGTTGTAGAAGAGGTAGACGAGGGACTGCGTCTGCTGCATCGCCGGGTTGGCCTGGCCCATGAGGGCGTACAGCAGGTCGAACAGCTGGAAGCCGTTGATGACCGTGATGACGGTGACGAAGAAGACGCTGGGGGTCAGCAGCGGGACGGTGACGGAGCGGAACTGCCGCCAGGCCGACGCGCCGTCGAGCGACGCCGCCTCGTAGAGCTCCGGGGGGATGGTCCGCAGCCCGGCGGACAGGATGATGATCGCGAAGCCGAGCGACGTCCACAGGCCGACGACGGACACCGCGACGAGCGCGAAGCCCGGCGTCGAGGTCCACGACGGGCCGTCGATGCCGACCACGGCGAGCGCCTGGTTGAGGATCCCGAAGTCGCCGTTGAAGATCAGGCGCCACACCATCGCCACGGCCGTCGGCATCGCGACGTAGGGCATGAAGTACAGCACCCGGTAGAACGCCGTGAACCGCATCCCGGGCCGGTGCAGCAGGCTCGCGACGAACATCGCGATCGGGATGCCGAGCAGCACGATCGCCGTGTAGACCAGCGTGTTGACGACGGCGGTCCCCAGGTCGGGGTCGCGGGCGAGCCGCTGGTAGTTCTCGAGGCCCACCCACGTCTGGCCGCCGAAGGCGCCCCACTCGGTGAGGCTGAAGTAGCCCGTCTGGACGATCGGCCACAGGTAGAACAGGACGACGCCGAACATCGTGGGCAGCACGAAGAGGACGGGCCACCAGCCGTCGTACCCGTGCCGGGGCCCCCGGGGCGCGGTGCCCCCGGCCACGGTGCGCGGGGCGGAGCCCCGGGCGGGCGCGACGACGCCCGCCCGGGGGGATCGGTCGACGGAGGTCATTCCTTCGCGAGCTCCTCGTTCATGGCGTCGGCCAGCTCCTGGGCGACCTCCTCGACGGGGCGCTCCCCGGAGAGGGCCTGCGGCAGCAGCTCGGTCTCGAGCGTGTTCCACGCCGCCGTGTTCTGCGAGATCGGGTACGGGAAGGCCATGTCCTCGGCCGAGTCGATGAAGACGTCGATGCCGAAGCTCGGGACCGAGTCGACGAACGCCTGCTGCGTCCCGGAGTAGGCCGGGTTCGCCACGCCCATCTCCGCCTGCGTGCGCTGCGCCTCCTCGGAGCCGAGGTAGGCCAGGAAGGCGTTGGCGGCCGCCTTGTTCTCGCTGTCCGCGGCGACGACGTTCCCGACGCCGTGGATGACGGTAGCGCGCCGCTCGGGTCCGGCGGGGAGCCGGACGATGCCGAAGTCGTCCTTGTTCGGCGAGTCCTTCATCTCCGCGACCGACCAGTTGCCGGACCAGAACATCGCCGCCTTGCCCGAGCCGAACCACACGTTCGGCTTGGTGTCGGACATCTGCTGGAGGGTCGGCGCGGCCCCGTCGGCGATGAGGTCGGCCCACAGCTGGAGCCCCTCGGCGGCCTCGGGGCTGTCGTACCCGGACGTCGTGCCGTCGTCCGAGATGATCTCTCCGCCGGCCTGCAGGATCGTGTTGTAGTAGCTGCTCTGTCCGATGCCGTTGATCTCGGAGACCACCCCGTAGACGCCCTGGTCGGAGAGCTCGTCGGAGATCTTGCCGGCCGCGTCCTGGAACTCGTCCCACGTCCAGTCGTCGGTGGGGAGGTCGACGCCGGCCTTCTCGAAGAGCGCCTTGTTGTACCAGAGGGCGACGGTGTCGAAGTCCTTGGGGACGCCGTACTGCGTGTCCTCGAACGAGTAGAGCTGGTTGAGGGCGTCGGGGTACTTCGACGGGTCGATCTCGCCGGCGTCCACGAGGCCCGTGACCGGCTGGAGCAGGTCGTTCGCGGCATAGAGCTGGACGTTCGGGCCGTTCATCCAGAACACGTCGGGCAGCGTCCGCGACTCCCCCTGCGTCTGCAGCTTGGTGAAGTACTGCTGGAACGGGGTCAGGTCCACGGTGACCTTGATGTTCGGGTACGTCTCGTTGAAGTCCTTGATGTTCTGGTCGATCGCGGGCTTCTGGTTCTCGTCCCAGATCGCGTACGTGATCTCGGCCTGGGCGTCGGTCGGCGCGACCTCGGCGCTGTCCTCGGCGGCGTCACCGCCGCCCCCGCACGCGGAGAGCGTCAGTGCCACGGCCGCGACGCCCGCGAGGGACGCGCTGCGCAGGAGATGCTTCATCGGGGTGCTCCTCGGGTTGATGGGTCTCTCAGGTCCGCGGCGTCGGTGCCGCGGGGTCGACGTCGTCGTCGAAGTAGGCCGCGACCTCGGGGGCCACGGGTCGGACACGCTGCGGCGCGGACCCTGCGCGCAGCGAGACGGTGGCGGCGATGCCGGTCGCGACCGCGTCGCGGGCCATCACCGGTGAGGTGGTGATCGGGGCTCCCTCGGCCACGTGCCGCAGGAACTCGTCCACGGTGAGCCGGTCGGCGTCCTGGTGGCCCGGGCCTGCCGCGTCCACCGGGTACTCGACGTCGCCGTGCTCGGACCACGACGTGCGGCGGTTCCACACCCGGACCGAGGCGCCGTCGCCGTCCCCGACGTTCTCGAGGCGGCCGCGGGTGCCGATCACCGTGTAGTTGCGCCAGTAGTCGGGCGTGAAGTGGCACTGCTCGTAGCTCGCGAGCACACCGTTGTCGAGCCGCATGAGCATCATCGACGTGTCCTCGACGTCGATCGTCGGGTGCAGGCCCGTCTGCTCGAGCGGCGGCCAGTTGTCGTAGGAGAACCAGTCGGTCATGAGCTGCCCGGTGCGGTCCGCGCGATCCGTCACGCGCCCGTAGACCTGCAGGTCGCCCATCCCGACGACGTCCCGCGTCGTGGAGCCGGCCAGCCAGTGGATGACGTCGATGTCGTGCACGGCCTTCTGCAGCAGGAGCCCCGTGCTGCGCGCCCGGTCGGCGTGCCAGTCCTTGAAGTAGTAGTCGCCGCCGTTGCCGACGAAGTGCCGGCACCACACGGCCTGCACGTCCCCGATCTCGCCGCGGGCGACGACGTCCCGCATCGTCCGCACGACCGCCATGTGCCGCATGTTGTGGCCCACGTAGAGCTTCGTGCCGGTCTCTGCCGCCGCGGCGAGCACCCGGTCGCAGTCCTGGGTGGTCGTGGCCAGCGGCTTCTCGAGGTAGACGGCGACGCCCGCCCGCAGCAGGTCCTCGGCGATGTCGGCGTGCGTGTCGTCGGGGGTGCAGACGAAGGCCGCGTCGACGCCGTCCGCCGCGCCCGCCCGGGCGACCAGCCCGCGGTGGTCGGCCGCGAACGCCGTGCCGGGGCCGAACAGCTCGTGCGCGCGGGCGCGGCCCCCGGGGTCGACGTCGACCGCCTCGACGACGCGGGCCGGGACGCCCGTGCGGCCCACCCACCGTGCCAGCCCGGCGCGCGCGCCGACCCCGACCACCGCGACCCGCAGCGGCTCGCGGACCTCCGCCGCCCGCGGCTCCCCCGGGTCCTCCGTGTCGTCCGTGTCGTCCGTGTCGTCCGTGTCCTTCCCCACGGCGCCCGTCGCCGAGGACGGCGTGGCGGCGGCGAGCGCCTCGGCGAGCGACGCCGCCGGGTCCGCCGCGCTCAGCGGCGGGGCCGCGACGTCGCTGCTGCCGAAGACGTCGCGGGAGCCGACCTCCAGGGCCCGCACGAGCGCGCCGAGGGCGGCGCCGTCCGACGCGAACGCCGACGTCACCAGCGACGCCGCGGCGCGCGGCCGCACGAGCCGGTCGACCTCCTCCTGCAGCGGCACCCGGAGCAGCTCGCCCGCGCGGGACAGACCGCCGCCGAGCACCACGCACTCCGGGTCGGCGACCATCGCGAGCGTCGCGACGCCGGGGGCGACCCGGCGCGCGTACTGCTGGAGCAGGCCGAGCGCCGCGCCGTCGCCCTCCTGGGCGCGCTGGGCGACCTGCTCGGCGCCGCCCGCCTCCTCGATCTCCCGGAGCAGGCTGCCCTCGAGCCAGCCGTCCCAGCCCATCCACTCGAAGTCCCCGACCTCGCCCGCGGCGAACCGGTTCCCGCGGTAGACCTGGCCCCCGAGCACGAGGGCGGCGCCCACGCGGTAGCCCAGCTGCACCAGGACGACGTCGTCGGCGAGCCGGGCCGCCCCCAGCGCGTGCTCGGCCAGGGCGGCCATGTTGATGTCGTTCTCGACGATCACCGGGTGCTCGCCGCCCGTCTTGAGCCGGGCCGCGAGATTGACGCCGGTCCAGTCGGGGATCGGCAGCGAGAGGCGGACCCGCTCGCCGTCCACGATGCCGGGCACCGCCGCCGCCACGGCGGCGACGCGCGACCGCGGCGCCCCGACCACGTCCAGGAGCTCGCGCTGCACGGCGCGGGCCGTCTCGAGCCGCTCCACGCCGTCGACCGGGCCGTCCACGGTGCGCCGCACGACGGCGCGGACCTGGCCCGCCAGGTCGGCCAGCATCCCGGTCACGGAGTGCACGCCCAGGTCGAGGCCGACCACGTACCGCGCGTCGGCCGCGAAGGCGTACCGGCGTGCGGGCCGCCCCACCGCGCCCTCCTCCACCCCGGACACCTCGCGGGCCAGGCCGCGCTCGACGAGCTCGGCGACGATCGACTCGACGGTGGGTCGCGACAGGCCGGTGTCCTTCGCGAGCGCGGTCAGCGTCGTCGCCTGGCTGCCCCGCAGCACCTCGATGCAGCTGAGCGTGTTGCGTCGGCGCACGTCCGTGACGTGCCGGTCACCACCGCTGCGGACCATGTCTCCTCGTCCCTCTCCCCGTGTTCCTCGAGCCGTCATCGCCGGGCGAACAGGCCGAGGGCGTCCCACGCCACCCAGCCACCCTCGGCGAGGACGAGCTCGATCGTGTTCGCGCCCTCGCGCAGCAGCCCGGCGGGCACCGGGAGCTCGTGGTACGAGCGGACCAGCGCCGTTCCCGGCACGGTGGCGTCCCCCTCGCGCGAGCCGCGCGTCCCGCCCGGGGGTAGGGCGACGTCGGCCAGCGCGGCGCCGTTGACGGCCACCCGGAGCGTGCCGCCCAGGCGGGTCGTGTCGACGAGCCAGAGCGCGAGGTCGTGGTCGGCCGCGGGAGCGGCGGGCAGCGGGAGGCGCCAGCGCGCGGTGTACGCCTTGCGGCCCGCCCAGGCGTCGCCGGGTCCCGGCAGCAGGTAGGGCCAGGCGTCCGCAGGGGCGTCGACGCCCTGCTCGAGCTCGATCACGGCGTCCGGGTAGGCCGCCGGGATCTGCGCGTACCCCGACGGCGCGAAGCGGTGCTCCAGCGTCCGGGCGTCGAAGTCGCCGATCGTCGCGACCGGCAGGCCGGTCCCCACGACGGACGCCACCGAGCTGGCCACGAGCACGTCGCTCGCGCGCGCGGTCCGCCCGGCGTCGGACACCGCGACGACGCGGTAGGTCCAGGTCTCGCCGCGGGGGTCGACGTGGTGCGTGAGCTGCGGGTACACCGTCTTGCCGACGAGGTTGGCCCCGTCCGGCTCGAAGTGGCCGCGGGCTCCCCGGACCGCGTGCACCCGGTAGTGGTCGATGAGCGGCTCGAAGCCGAGCGAGCGCCAGCTCAGCTCGGTGCGGGCGATCGCGGGCTCGGCGCGCAGGCCGGTGACCTGCCTGGGCCGCTGGGACGACGGGACGGGCACGATGCCTCCTTCAGGCCTCGACGAGGCGGGACGTGCCCGCGGGGGTGACGAAACGGGCGAGGACCTCGCGCGGGGCGGTGTCGTCGGCCTCCACCCACGGCACGCAGACGAAGGTCGACGTCATCGCCTGCGGGGTCAGGGTGACCGTCAGGTAGCCGCGCCGGCCGTCGTAGAGCCGCACGTAGTCGTGCTGGAGCCAGTCCGGGGCGTAGTCGTCCGTCGGAGCGCCGTCGCCGTCCGAGGCCACGGACGTGCAGACCAGCTCCACGCCCAGGTTCCCCGCCCCGGGGTCGCCGACGTCCGCGCGCAGCTCGCCGGCGACCGCGTGGTGGATGTCCCCCGAGAGGACGACGACGCCGCTGCTGCGGGCCATCGCGTCGAGCAGCCGCTTCCGCGCCGCGGGGTAGCCGTCCCACTGGTCCGTCCGGTCCTCCGTGACCGGCATGAGCACCACGCCGCTCGCCACGACGTTCCAGACCGCCGGGCTGTCGACCAGGCGCTCCTCCACCCATCGTTCCTGCGCACGGCCGAGCATGGTGCGCGCGGGGTCGGCCTGCTCCTCGGCGGTCTCCGGGACGGGGTCGCGGTGCTGCCGGGTGTCCAGCAGGGAGAACCTCGCCAGGCGGCCCACGTCGAAGCCCGTGGTGATGTCCGAGCCGGGGCCGTCGGGCAGCGCCTCGAGGTCCACCGGCAGGTGCTCGTAGAACGCCCGGTAGGCCACGGCCACGCGGTGCGCGAAGATCTCGTCGGGCAGGCCGTAGGCGGAGCGACCGCCCACGTAGTTGTTCTGCACCTCGTGGTCGTCCCAGATCGCCACGGCCGGGACGCGCGCGTGCAGCGCCTGGAGGTGCGGGTCGCTCTTGGTGAGGGCGTACCGCAGCCGGTACTGCTCCAGGGTCTGCACCTCGGCGGCGTGCTCCGGCGCGACCGACACCCCCTGACGCCACAGGTTCGCCGCCGTGATCCCGTACTCGTAGACGTAGTCGCCCCCAAAGACCACCAGGTCGAGCCCGGGCTCTGCCGCGAGGTGCCGGTGCGCCGTGAAGTGGCCGTGGTACCAGGCCTGGCACGAGACGACGCCCACCGTGAACGTGTCCGGGACGGCGGAAGCGGCCGGCAGCGTGCGGAAGCGCCCCACGGTGCTCGCGGTGGTGCCCGAGCGGAACCGGTAGAAGTACTCGGTCCCCGGTCGCAGGCCGGTGACCTTGGGGTGCACCGAGTGCGCCAGCTCCGGCTGCGCGAGCGCGTGCCCGCGCCGCACGACGTGCTCGAGGTCCGGGTCGGTCGCGACCTCCCAGTGCACGCCGTAGCTCCGCAGCGGCATGCCTGCGTGCCCGTCGGGGGCCAGCGGGTCGCGGGTGAGGCGCGTCCACAGCACCATCGAGTCCGGGCGCGGCGAGCCGCTCGCGACCCCCAGACCGAACGAGCCGTCCGACGGCGACGCCGCCCCGGCCGCCTCCGGTGCGCTGATGCCGAGCGCCAGCGTGGCGGCGCCGAGGCCACCCGCGCGGAGCACCTCCCGACGGCTGAGGGTGGGGGTCGTGCGAGGCATACGCCCTCCTGTCCGGACGCGACGTGACCTGGAGCACATCGTCGTGGAGTTATGAAAGGTACCTTTGTAAGTAGGCCTCGACAAGAGGTGTCACGGCGAAAGCTTTCCGTCGCCCGGTTGCAGAACTCACGAGCCGGCCGCGCGGGCCATCGGGGGGACCGCCCCCGGGAGGCGCGGTACGGCGAACGCCTAGGCTGTGGGCGTGGGAGCGATGAGCGAGACCTGGCACGAGCTGCGCGCGCTGCTGCGGCTGGAGGGCTTCCGCAAGCTCTTCACCGTCCGGCTGGTCTCGCAGGCCGGCGACGGCATGTTCCAGGTGGGCCTGGCGTCCCTGCTGTTCTTCTCCCCCGAGTCGCAGGGCACGGCGGCGGCCATCGCCGGCGCGTTCGCCGTCATGCTCGCGCCGTTCACGATCGTCGGCCCCTTCGCGGGCGTGCTGCTCGACCGGTGGCAGCGCCGCCAGGTGCTGGTGTGGGGCAACGCGGTGCGCGTGGTCCTCACGCTCGCGATGGCGGGCGTCATGCTGGCCGGCGGCGTCGGCTGGGCCATCTACGCGATCGGCCTGGCCGCCCTGTCGGTCAACCGCTTCCTCCTCGCCGGGCTGTCCGCGGGCCTGCCGCGCGTCGTCGACGGCCCGCTGCTGCTCACCGCCAACTCGCTGTCCCCCACGCTCGGCGCGGGCGCGGCGTTCGTCGGCGGCGGCATCGGCTTCGTCCTCGGCCTGGCGTTCGAGCCCGGCCGGGTCAAGGACTCGTCCGCCCTCGTGTGCGCGGCGCTCGTCTTCGGCGTCGCATCCCTGCTCGCCACCCGCCTGCGGCGCACCCAGCTCGGCCCCGAGCGGCCGGCGGAGGCCGACCTGCGGGGCGAGATCGCCAAGGTCGCCCGTGGGCTCGCCGACGGCGCCCGCTACCTCGTCGCGCGCCGCACCCCCGGCCAGGCGCTGCTCGCCATGGCCGTGCACCGCTTCCTCTACGGCGTCGTGTTCATCGCGTCGATCCTCATCTCGCGCAACCTGCTGGACCCCGGCAGCCAGAGCGCCGGGATGGCGACCTTCGCCGTCGTCATCGGCCTCACGGGCGTGGGCGGCGCCGTCGCGATGGTGCTGACGCCCACGCTCTCGCGCCGCACCGGACCGCAGGGCTGGATCGCCGTCATGCTGCTGCTCGCGGCCGCCAGCCAGCTGCTCCTCGTCACGACGCCGGAGCGCGCGGTCGTGTACACCGGCGCCGCGCTGCTCGGCCTCGCGGCGCAGGGCACCAAGATCGCCGTCGACACGATCGTCCAGCGCGACGCCGAGGACGAGTTCCGCGGCCGCGCCTTCGCCTTCTACGACGTGCTCTACAACGCCGCGTTCGTCGGCGCCGCCGCCCTCGCCGCCTTCACCCTGCCGGACACCGGCTGGTCCCGCGGCGTCTTCGTCGGCCTCGCCGTCGCGTACGTCCTCGCCGCGCTGCTCATGGCGACGCGCGGCGCCCGCACCCCGGCACCGGTGCCGCCCCGCGTCCGCCGGGCCGGGGGCGCCGAGGACGCCGCCGCGCGCGCCTGACGCCCGCCCGCACGTCGGCCACCCAGACCTCGCCCTGAGCGACCGACGAGTTCCGACCGGAAATCAGGTCGTCACGGGAAGCGGGAATATCGCAGGATGGTTCGTGGTCGTACACAGTACGGTCTCGCCCGTCCGGCGACCGCTCCGAGGGTGACCGTCCCCCGGGACCACGACCGACCACGACGACGTGCCGCGCCCACCGGCGTCGGCTCTCACCTGCCCTCCGCCGGGTTCCCCGGCACGACGCGAGCGGAGCACAGCGTGCCAGCCCCCCGACAGACCGACCCCACCGTCACACCCGACGCGCAGACCCCGGAGGCCACCCTGACGACTCCCGCCACCGCTCCCGGCGCCACCGACACGACCGCGCCGTCGCGCGGCATCGTCATCGACGAGGCGGTGCCCCAGCGCCTCACGCGCCAGCAGTTCACCGTCATCGCGCTGCTCCTGGGCTCCGCGTTCGTCGTCATCCTCAACGAGACGACGATGAGCGTGGCCCTCGCCCCGCTCATGACCGACCTGGGCATCACCGCGAGCACCGGACAGTGGCTCACCACCGCGTTCATGCTCACGATGTCGGTGATCATCCCGGCGACCGGGTTCCTGCTGCAGCGCCTCGGCACGCGCGGCGCCTACCTCCTCGCGATGTCGCTGTTCAGCGCGGGCACGCTCCTCGCGGCGCTCTCCCCCGGCTTCGGCTGGCTGCTGGGCGGTCGCATCGTGCAGGCGTCGGGCACCGCGATCATGATGCCGCTGCTCATGACCACGATCATGACGGTCGTGCCCCCGGCGATCCGCGGCAAGGTGATGGGCAACATCTCCATCGTCATGGCGGCCGCCCCGGCGCTCGGCCCGGCCATCTCGGGCATCATCCTCGACGCGCTGAGCTGGCGCTGGGTCTTCGGCATCGTGCTCCCGATCGCCGTGCTCGCCCTGGTCATGGGCTTCCTGTACGTCCGGGACGTGGCCGACCGTACACACTCGCGCCTCGACCCGCTGTCGCTGTTCCTCGCCGCGGTCGCGTTCGGCGGCCTCGTGTACGGCCTGTCCAGCATCGGCGAGGCCGCGCGGCACGCCCCGCCCCTCGCGCCCTGGATCCCGATCGTCGTCGGGCTGCTGGTGCTGGGTGCGTTCGTGTGGCGCCAGCTCCTCCTGGCCCGAGACGACCGCGCGCTGCTCGACCTGAGCGTGTTCCGGTTCCGCGGGTTCTCGGTCGGCCTCGCCATCATGGCGGTCGGCATGCTCGCCATGTTCGGCTCGCTCATCCTGCTGCCGCTGTTCCTGCAGGACGCGATGGGGCTCGAGCCGCTGGCCACCGGCCTCGTCGTGCTCCCCGGCGGCCTGCTCATGGGTCTGCTCGGACCGACGGTCGGCCGCCTGTACGACCGGGTGGGCCCGCGCCCGCTGGTCACGCCCGGCCTGGTCGTCGTGACCATCGCGCTCGCCCTGTTCACGCAGGTGCACGCGGACTCGTCGCCCTGGTACATCCTGGCGCTGCACGTGACGCTCAGCCTCGGCCTGGCGTTCATGTTCACGCCGCTGTTCACCTCGGCGCTGTCGTCGCTCACCCCGCCCCTGTACTCGCACGGGTCGGCCGCCATCGGCACGGTCCAGCAGCTCGCCGGGGCCGCCGGCACCGCGATGTTCGTCGCGGTCATGACCACGCGGTCGGTCGCCCTCATGGAGGACGGCGCGACGGCGCAGGTCGCGCTCGCCGAGGGCGTCGGCGACGCGTTCGTCTGGGGCGCGGCGATCATGCTCGTCGCGGTGGGGCTGTCGCTCCTGCTGCGCCGCGTGCCCGCCTCGCCCGAGGGCGAGGGTGCGCCGGCGGCGCACTGACCGGTCGGCCCCGTCACGGGCCGGGAGCGCCGCCGCGGGCGGTCACCGTCGCACGACGGTGGCCGCCCGTCGTCGTCCCCACGCCCGTCGTCAGGGCGCCGCGGCCGGGGAGGCGACGTCGTCGCGCGCCGCGACCTTGAACGCGGGCGCCAGCGCGATCACGCCGAGCGCCAGCAGCGCGGGGACGGCGAACGCGAGCCGCATGCTCAGCAGCTCGGCCACACCTCCGATCAGCCCCGCGCCCACGACGAACCCCACGTAGTTGAAGAGGTTCACGCGCGCGACGGCGATCCCCGTCCCGTCGGGGTCGAGGCGCCCCGCCACGGAGAACGACAGCGGCACCACGACGCTCAGGCCGAGCCCGGTCAGCCCGAAGCCGACGACGGCGACCCACGGCCCCGGTGCCAGCGTCACGGCGGCGAGCCCCGCCGCCCCGACGACCCCGCCGACGGCCACCGGCACCACCGGCCCGAACCGGTTGACCTGCCGGTCCGCCGCGAGCCGCCCCAGGAGCTGGCAGCCCAGGTACGCGGCGAGGCCCAGCGGCGCGACGTTCGCCGCCGCTCCCAGCGCGTCCTGGATGTACTTGGTGGACCAGTTCGACGTCGCCGAGTCGGCGACGTACACGATCGTCACCGCGAGGCCGACCAGGACCAGCGGCCCCCACGGCGGGCGGGCGGCGCGCGACGCGCCGGCGTCCTGCCGCGGGGCGACGGCGGCGGGCTGCTCCGGCAGCACCAGTCCCGGCACCGCCTGCCGCTCGGCCGGCCGGGGTGCGCCGCCACCGGACGCCGCCGTCGCGACGAGGTCGACGGCCACGCCGACCGCGGCGACGAGCCCGAGCCCGGCGGCGAGCGACCAGCCCAGCGAGTGCGCCAGCACGGCCGCCAGGGACCCGAGGATGCCGCCCACGCTCCACGCGCCGTGGAACGAGTTGAGCAGGCTGCGGCCGTACCGCTGCTCGACCTCCACGCCCTGCATGTTCATGCTCGCGTCGACCAGGCCGAGCAGGAGACCCACCGCCGCGACCACCGGGTAGAGGACCGTGACGGTCGGCGCCAGGCCCGCGCCCAGGACGGCGAGCGCCACCAGCGGCCCGCACACGTGCAGCAGCCGGGCGCTGCCCACCCGCGGGGCCAGCGCGCCGGCGAGCACGCTGCCGACGCCGGCCACGACCGGGACCAGCAGCAGGATCAGCGTCAGCGTGCCGTCCGAGATGCCGAGGTCGTGCTGCAGCGTCGGCACCTGGGCCAGCAGGCCGGCGAAGCACATGCCCTGCACCAGGTAGAACGCCGACACCACGAGGCGCGCGCGCCGGTCGGCGGCGTCGCCGCCCGCTCCGCCCCCTGCGCCGATCGGGGCGCCGACGGCCCCGCCGGACGCACCACCCGACGTCGTCCCGGTCCCGCTCATGCCCAGCCTCCGCTCGTCGCGCTCCGGGGGCTCGTCGTCGGGCCCGCGCGCAAGCGTGAGGATAGACCCGTCGCGGGCCCGTGAGGGAGGGGTCGGTCAGGCCTCGCGGCCCGCCCACCAGGTGCGCAGCTCCTGCTCCGCGCGCTCCGCGCCGAGCGGCCCGTGCTCCATCCGCAGGGCGAGCAGGTGCTTGTACGCCTGCCCGACGACGGGCCCGGGCGCGACGCCGAGGACCGCCATGATCTGCGATCCGTCCAGGTCCGGGCGGATCGCGTCGATCTCCTCCTGCTCGCGCAGGACCGCGATGCGTTGCTCGAGGTCGGAGTACGAGTCGGCGAGACGCTGCGCCTTGCGCTTGTTCCTCGTGGTGGAGTCGGCGCGGGTCAGCCGGTGCAGGCGCTCCAGCAACGGGCCCGCGTCGGTGACGTACCGGCGCACCGCGGAGTCCGTCCACTGCCCGTCGCCGTAGCCGTGGAAGCGGAGGTGCAGCTCGACGAGCCGCGCCACGTCCTTGACCACCTGCTTCTCGTACTTGAGCGCGCGCAGCCGCTTGGCCACCAGCTTCGCGCCGACCACCTCGTGGTGGTGGAAGCTCACGCCGCCGCCGGGCTCGAAGCGGCGCGTGGCCGGCTTGCCGACGTCGTGCAGCAGGGAGGCGAGGCGCAGCACGAGGTCGGGCGCGGGGACCGGGCCGTCCGGGCCGGTCTCCTGGGCGATCGCCTGCTCCAGCACGGTGAGCGAGTGCTGGTAGACGTCCTTGTGGCGGTGGTGCTCGTCGATCTCCAGGCGCAGCGCGGGCAGCTCGGGCAGCACGTGGTCGGCCAGCCCCGTGTCGACCAGCACCTCGAGGCCGGCGCGGGGGCGGTCGCTCAGGAGCAGCTTGGAGATCTCGGCCTGCACACGCTCCGCCGAGACGATGTCGATCCGGCCCGCCATGTCGACGATCGCCTGGCGGGTCGCGGGCTCGACCTCGAACCCGAGCTGGCCGGCGAACCGCGCCGCGCGCATCATGCGCAGCGGGTCGTCGTCGAACGACCGCTCCGGCGCGATCGGGGTGCGCAGCACGCCGATCGCCAGGTCGGACAGCCCGTCGAACGGGTCGACGAACGTGAGCTCCGGCAGCCGCACCGCCATCGCGTTCACCGTGAAGTCGCGCCGCGACAGGTCGCCGTCGAGCGTGTCCCCGAACGCCACCACCGGCTTGCGGGAGGCGGGGTCGTACTCGTCGCTGCGGTAGGTCGTGACCTCGACGACGACGTCGCCCGACGCGGACCCGGATCCCGACCCTCCCCCGGTGCGCGCGAACCGCCGCGCCCCGATCGTGCCGAACTCCTTGCCGATGTCCCAGTGGGCGTCGCCCCAGCGGGCCAGCAGGGCCTGCGTCTCGTCGGGCGACGCGGAGGTCGCGAAGTCCAGGTCGTTGCTCGCGCGGCCGAGGAAGGCGTCGCGGACGGGCCCGCCGACCAGCGCGAGCCCGTGCCCGGCGGCGCGGAACACCTCGCCCAGCTCGACCGCCGCGGGGGCCATCTCGGTCAGCACGGCGAGGGCGCGGCGCAGCAGCGCGGCGGGGGCCGGGGGTTCAGGGGTCGACACGGCGTCCCATCCTCCCAGATCCCGGGCGTCGGCGCCCCGGAGACTGGGCCGGCGGGGCGTCTCCACTCGGTAGGGTGGGGCGCATGTCATCCCCGGCCCCGGTTCCCGGCCCGCGGCGCCGGCGCCCGGCCGCGCCGGTCCCCGTGCCACCGGGAGGACACCCGCTCAAGGTCGACCCCGCGCGACTCTCCGGCCCGCGCGGCACCGCGACACCGGCCGTCGTGGGCGTCGCCCCGTCGGGCACGACGACGCACCTGCCGGTCCACGAGGAGACGTCGGCGGGAGGGCTCGTCGTCCAGGTCGCCGCCGGCGGTCCCGAGGCCGCCGTCATCGTGCGGCGCAACCGCGGCGGGCGCCTCGAGTGGTGCCTGCCCAAGGGGCACCTCGAGGGCGAGGAGACGCCGGAGCAGGCGGCCGTCCGCGAGATCCACGAGGAGACGGGCATCCTCGGCACGATCCGTACCCGCCTGGGCGTCATCGACTACTGGTTCAGCGGCGAGGACCACCGCGTCCACAAGGTGGTGCACCACTTCCTCCTGCGCGCGGAGGGCGGCATCATCACGGCGGAGGGCGATCCCGACGGCGAGGCGGAGGACGCTCTCTGGGTACCGGTCGAGCAGCTGACGGAGCGGCTCTCCTATCCCAACGAGCAGCGGCTCGCCGTCGTCGCGCAGCAGGTGCTGCGCCGCACGCCCGAGGTGCTCGGGCACCCCGGCCTCGGGGCTGTCGAGTGAGGCGCCGTCGAGTGAGGCCCGCCGCGTGACCACCTCCCGACCCTCGGGTGCCGGCGCCGCACCCGCACGCCCGCCCGCCCGCCCGGCCCGCCTCCACCGCGCGCCCTTCCTGCCCGCGCTGGCCGTGCTCGCCGGGCTGCTCCTGACGGGTGCGCTGGTCGCGCTCCCCGGCACGTCGGCGTCGGCCCTCACCTCGCCGTCCCTCCTGCCCGCCGCCCGCGACGGGAAGGCGACGGTCGAGCTCGTGGGCTCCGCGCCCACGCTCGCCTCGCCCGGCTCCACCGTGACGCTCACCCTCCAGGTCACCAACGGCACCGACGTGGTGCTCGACGGCGCCGGGCTCGACCTCGGCGTCTCGTGGCGGCCCCTCACCTCGCGCGAGAGCCTGTCGGCCTGGGCGCAGGACGACGGCACCAGCACCGCAGGACCTCCCCAGGTCGACGAGACCGTCGAACGCCTCGCACCCGGGGACACCGCGCAGGTGGCGATGGAGCTCGACGTCGACTCCCTCGGCCTCAGCGCGGAGAACCCGTGGGGGCCCCGGGAGATGTCCGTCGCGCTGACCCGCGGCGGGTCCACGCTCGACGTCGTCCACACCTTCCTGCTGTTCGCGCCGGAGGGCGACGCGCCCGACCCTGTCTCGGTGAGCGTCGCCGCGCCCGTCACGGGCCCCGCCGTCGACCCGCTCGACCCGGACGGCTACGACCTGGAGCTCGGCACCGCCACCGCGACCGGCGGACGGCTGGCCCGGCTGCTCGACGCCGCGGCCGTCAGCGGCACGTCACCCGGGATGTCGCTCGCGGTCGACCCGGCCCTCGTCGCCGCGGCCGCCGCCTCCGGCGACGGGGACTCCCAGGCGTGGGCCACGCGGCTCACCGGAGCCCCTGTCACCGCCGACGACGCCGACACCTCGGCGAGCCTGACGAGCACCATCGGCACCCGGAGCACCGCGGCGACCGGTGAACCCAGCGACGTCGCCGTGCTGCCCGGCTACGACCCCGACCTCGCGGCGGTCGCGCACGCCGACCCGACCCGGGCGGACGTCGCGGCCGCGACCGGCGGGGAGGCCGCGCTCGGGGCGGCCTGGCAGCGGCCGGAGGGCTGGGACCTCACCGTCGCCTGGCCGGAGGGCCGGCCCGACGCCGCCACCCTCGCCGCCGGCCGCGACGCGCCCGTCGACCAGGTGGTGGTGGCCGACGGCCTCGCCCCCGCCGACGGAGCCGCCGCCTCCGCACGCACCGCCGTGGACACGTCGTCGGGCAAGGTGCCCGCGCTGGTCGCCGACGACGGGCTGTCGTCCGCGTTCGCCTCCCTCACCGACGGCGACGACGCCCCGTCCGCCGCGGAGGCGTCCACCCGCGTGCTGGCCGACGCCGCGCTCGTCGCGCTCCAGCAGCAGGACTCCGGGCAGCAGGACCTGCACCTGCTCGCCGCCCTGCCGCGGGACTGGTCCCCCGACCCCGCCCTGGTGGGCACGGTGCTCGGCGCCCTCCACGACGCGTCGTGGGCCGACGTCGTGCCGCTGTCCGAGACCGTCGCCGCCCCCGCCTCCCGCGTGCCGCGCGACGAGCCCGCACGGGGCGAGCGGGCCGGTCGGTCGAAGGGTGAGCTGGCGCCCTCCTCCGTCCGCCGGCTCCTCGACTCCCACCGCGACCTCGCCGCGTTCTCGACCGTGGCCAGCGACCCCGTCGAGCTGAGCGGCGACGCCGACCAGGCGCTCGTCGCCCCGCTCGCCGTCGCCGCACGCACGGAGCGCGACGCCCGTGAGCGCGCCGTCGACCTCGCCGTGGAGCAGTCCGACGCCCTCCAGCAGGGCATCAGCGTCGCCGACCGGTCCAACGTGACGCTCGTCAGCGACACCGGCAAGCTGCCCGTGACCGTCTCGAACGAGCTGCCCGTGGACGCCACCGTCACGGTGGTGCTGCGGCCCGACGCGTCCCGGCTGGTCGTCGAGTCCCGCCCGACGGTCGTCGTCCCCGCCGGCACGTCGTCCAACGTGCACGTCCCCGTGCGTGCCATCGGCTCCGGCGACGTCAACCTGCAGGTCGAGGTGCTCGCGCCGAGCGGCACGGTCGTCGCCGGGCCCACGAGCTTCTCGCTCCGCGTCCGCGCGGGGTGGGAGACCGCGGGCACCGCCGTCGTCGCCGCCCTGGTCGCTCTCCTCTTCATCGGGGGCATCTGGCGTACGGTGCGTCGGGGGCGGTCCTCGGCCCGGACCACGGACGAGGGCGTCGCGGACGCCGCCGCCGACCCCCAGGGGCCCGACGCCGCCGCACCCGACGACAGTCCGCCACGCGACCCGCACGACGACGACCCGAACGACCCGGGCGGCGGCGGGATCCCCGCCGCCCGCACGCCGCCCGCCCAGGCCACGGAGACCGACCCCTCATGACTTCGACGTCCGCCTTCCCCGACGACAGCCGGCCCGACCTGCCCGGCGAGGGCGACGCCACCGACCCCGGGTCGCCGACCGGCGCCGCGGGCGCGAGCTGGCACCCGGTCGGCGACCCCGCCGCCGGCAACGCCGGTCAGGACGACGACGGTGGCGACGACAACGGCAGCGACGACGCCGGCGCCGTGCGACGCACCAGCCTCGGCCGCGGCTCCGTCGTGATGACGCTGGGTACCGTCGCGTCCCGCGCCTCCGGGCTGATCCGCGCGATGCTCCTGGTGGCCTGCGTGGGCGCCGTCGGCACGGTGGCGGATGCGTTCGACATCGCGAACAAGCTGCCCAACATGCTGTTCGCGCTCATCTCGGCGGGCGTGCTCCAGGCCGTGCTCATCCCCCAGATCCTGCGGGCGATGAACGCGCACAACGCCCGCGAGCGGCTCGACAAGCTGCTCAGCATCTCGGGGCTCGGCCTGCTCCTGCTCACGGCGGTGCTCGTCGTCGCGGCCCCGCTGATCGTCTGGCTGTCCACCCTCAGCGGCGCCTGGACCACCGACGAGCGCCACCTCGCCGTGGTCTTCGCGTACTGGTGCATCCCCCAGGTCTTCTTCTACGGCCTCTACATGCTGCTGGGCCAGGTGCTCAACGCGCAGGGCAAGTTCGGCGCCTACGGCGTCGCGCCCGTGGCGAACAACGTCGTCTCCCTGCTCGGGTTCGGCGCGTTCCTCCTGGTGTGGGGTTCGGCGCCGGACCGCGGCATCTCCGACCTGTCCCAGTGGTCGTCGGCCCAGACGGCGGTGCTCGCCGGCACGGCGACGCTCGGCATCGCGGCCCAGGCCCTGGTGCTCGTGGTCGCCCTGCGCCGTTCCGGATTCCGGTGGCGGTTCCGGCTCGGGCTGCGCGGGATCGGCCTGCGCGCCGCGGGGTCGGTGGTCGGCTGGACCATCGGGGCCGTCGCGCTCGAGCAGGTCGGCGTCCTCTTCCTCACGAACGTGCTCGGTGCTGCCGGCCGCGCCGGGACGTCGCTCGACGAGGCCTTTGCCGGGAACGCCGCGTACACGAACGCGATGACGATCTACCTGCTTCCCCACTCGCTCGTGGTCGTCTCGATCGTCACGGTGCTCTTCCCGCGCATGACGGCCGCCGTGCAGGCCGGGGACATCCCGGGCGTACGGCGGGACATGTCCCTGGGCATGCGTTCCGCGGGTGTCTTCTCGGTCTTCTCGACCGCGGTCCTCGTCGTCCTGGCGGTCCCGCTGACCGGCGCGCTGCTGCCGTCGCTCGGACCGGACGGCATCGCCGCCGTCGCGCCGATCATCCAGGCGATGTCGATCGGCATCATCGCCCTCGGCGCGACGGTGCTGGTCCGCCGCATGTACTTCGCCTTCGAGGACGGTCGCTCGATCTTCGGCATCCAGGTCATCGCGACGGTCTCGATGGTCGTCGTCCTGTGGGGCGCGACCCGCCTGCTGCCGCCCCAGTGGTGGGCCGTCGCCGCCGGTGGCGCGTATGCCCTGTCCACATGGATCTCGCTGCTGCTGCGCGTGCGCGGCATGCGCCGCAAGCTGCAGGGCATGGACGGCCGGCGGGTCCTGCAGCTCTACGTCCGCGCGCTGGTCGGCGCACTGATCGCCGCCCTCCTGGGCTGGCTGACCGTCCGCCTCCTCGACGGCTACGACGTCAGCTCGTGGGGCCACTCCGTGCTGGTCACGGCCGTCGCCGGGATCGTGATGGTGGTCGGCTACGTGCTCGCGCTCAAGGTCCTCCACGTGCGCGAGCTCGATGACGCGCTGGCCCCCGTCCTCCGGCGGCTCAAGCGATGACGACGGTCGCGTGCCCGGCTCGCGCGGGTTCCGTGAGGGCCCTGCGGGCACGCCCGCAGGGCGCGACCTCGCGGCCACCGGGCCGCCCGTACCATGGTCCGATGGACCGGAGGACCCTCTCCCCCCGCACCCCCACCGAGGAGCACAGGTGAGCACCGCCCATCCCGGGACCGTCATGGTCGATCGCTATCGGCTCGTACAGCTCGCTGCCACCGACCTCGCAGCAGCCGAGGCGTGGGAAGCGCACGACCAGATCCTGGACCGTCCCGTCCGGGTGACCTTCGTCGACGGCCCGTACGCGTCGGCGGCGCTCGACGCCGCGCGCCGGGCCGCGCTCGTCGCCGACCCGCGGCTCTCCCGCGTGCTCGACGTCGGCAGCACCGACCTCGGCGCAGGCCAGCGCAGCTACATCATCTCCGAGCCCTATCGGGGCTCGTCGCTCACGGAGGTCGTCTCCGGGGGCCTGGTCGACGCCCAGCAGGCTCGTGCCGTCGTCGGCGAGGCCGCCGCGGCGCTCGAGGCCGCCGGGCAGCGCGGCGTGCACCACCTGGCGCTGCGGCCCGAGGCCGTGCGGGTGGACGGCCACCGCGTCGTCGTCACCGGGCTCGGCATCGACGCCGCGCTCGCCGGCGTCGACGGCGGTCGGGATCACATCACGGGCGCCGGCGCGGCGGCCGCGGACGCACGCGACCTCGTCGCCCTCGCCTACTACGCGCTCACGGCCCGGTGGCCGGGCGACTCGCTCGACGAGCCGTGGATCGCTCCCGACGCCGTGCGCCCGCTGCCCGCGCAGCGCGACGAGCACGGCGTGGTCCCGGTGTCGACGCTGGTGCCGCACGTCGACCCCGAGCTCGACTCCCTGGTGCGCCGCACCTTCGGTTCCGACTCCCCCGACGCCCTCACCACGCCCGGCGACGTCGTCGCCGCGCTGGCACCCTGGGGCGAGGTGTCCGTCGTCGCGGCGCTCCCGCAGTTCGTGCAGCCGTCGACCGAGCCGCCGGTGCGGTCCTCCGTCATGGGCGCGGTCGGGACGGGCGCCGCCCTGCCGGGCACGCCCCCGCCGGCCCCGCCCGTCCGCCGGCCGGCCAGCGGCCGCATCGCCCGCTCCGCTGCCGTCGGTGGTGCCGCGGGCGCGGCTGCCGCTGCGGCCGTGCCGGCGCAGTCCACGCAGGCGATCCCGCCGGTCGCGGCGCCTACCGCGGCTCAGGCTCCCGTCCCGCCCGTGCAGGCGACGGCCGCGATGGCCCCCGTCCCGCAGCAGCCCGCGCCGGCGCAGCAGCCCGTGGCGGCGTACGGCGCCGCGCCCGCGGCGGCCTACGGCAACCAGGCGTACCCCACGGCACAGGGTGCCCCGGTCCAGCAGCAGACCGCGCACGCCCCCGTCCCTCCGCCGCCCGGTGGCGGTGAGCCCCGCACCGATACCGGCGGCTTCGCGTCGTCGCCGGCTCCCAAGCGCCGTGGTGTGAACCCGACGCCGATCGTGCTCGGCCTCGTCGTCGTGCTCGTGCTCGCGGGCGCTCTGTGGGCCGTCTCGAAGGTCATGTCGTCCCCGTCCTCTCCGCCGGCGGCGGAGTCGCCGGTCGCGACCGACGACGCGGGTGGCGGCGCAGCGGCCGAGGAGCCCACGGACGAAGAGTCCAGCGAGGCGTCGGAGACGCCGGAGGTCCGCCCCGTCATCCAGTCCGGCGACCAGCTCGACCCCGAGGGTGACGGCCAGCACCCCGAGGCCGTGGACCTCGCGTACGACGGCGACCCGTCCACCTTCTGGTACACGATGTACTTCAACACCCCGGACTTCGCCGGCCTGCGCTCCGGCCTCGGCTACGTCGTCGAGCTCGAGGATGCCGCACCGGTCACCTCCATCACCCTGAACACCAACTCCGAGGGTGGGCGCGTCGAGATCCGCGCCACGTCGCGGGACAAGCCGACCGACGGCCCGGTGCTCGCCGAGGGCTCGTTCAGCTCCGAGACGAAGCTCGACCTCAAGGAAGAGACCGTGGCGGACTCCTTCGTCATCTGGATCACGGAGCTGCCGAGCACGAACGGCAAGAACTACCTGGAGCTCAACGAGATCGTCCTCTCGTGACCGTTCCCGGGCGACGCCTGTCGCCCGGGAACACCACACCCCGTCGGGGTGTTGAGGGCGATGGCGCCTCAGGACGCGAAAGACCACCAGACGAGCAGGAGAGAACGTGACCGATCAGCCGACCAACACCACCGGTGAGGCCACCGTGCACGACATCGTCATCGTGGGCTCGGGCCCGGCCGGCTACACGGCGGCCGTGTACGCCGCGCGGGCTGGTCTGGCACCCGTCGTCATCGCGGGGTCCGTCACCGCCGGTGGTGCGCTCATGAACACCACCGAGGTGGAGAACTTCCCCGGCTTCCCCGCCGGCATCCAGGGGCCGGACCTCATGGAGGCCATGCGCGAGCAGGCCGAGAAGTTCGGTGCCCGCGTGCTGTGGGACGACGCCGAGCAGGTGGAGCTCACCGGCGACGTGAAGACGGTCGTCACCGGCGGTGGCGAGACGTTCAAGGCGCGCGCCGTCATCCTCGCGACGGGCTCCGCGTACCGCGAGCTCGGCCTGCCCGAGGAGAAGCAGCTCTCCGGCCGCGGCGTCTCGTGGTGCGCCACCTGCGACGGGTTCTTCTTCCGCGACCAGCACATCGCCGTCGTCGGCGGCGGAGACTCCGCGATGGAGGAGGCGACCTTCCTCACGCGCTTCGCCTCGAAGGTGACGATCGTGCACCGTCGCGACTCGCTCCGCGCCTCGAAGATCATGGCCGACCGCGCCCAGGCCGACCCGAAGATCGAGTTCGCCTGGAACAGCGAGGTCGCCGGCATCTCCGGCGAGGACAAGGTCGCCGGTCTCACGCTGCGTGACACCGTCACGGGCGAGGAGCGCCAGCTCGACACCACAGGCCTGTTCGTCGCGATCGGTCACGACCCCCGCACCGACCTGGTCAAGGGCCAGATCGACCTCGACGACGAGGGCTACATCCTCGTCGAGGGCCGCTCCACGCGGACCAACCTGCCGGGCGTCTTCGCCTGCGGCGACGCCGTGGACCACACCTACCGCCAGGCGATCACCGCGGCCGGCTCGGGTTGCGCCGCCGCGCTCGACGCGCAGGCCTACCTCACCGAGGTGGCCGACGCCGAGGGCGAGCAGTCCCTCGCCGGCACCCCTGCCGTGCCCAACCCCGACGGTCTCCCCGCCGCGCTCGACTCCGTCGCCGGCTGACCCCCTTTCCCCACCGATCCCGAAGGAGCGAACCATGGCTACAGTCGCCGTCACCGACGACACGTTCAAGGCCGAGGTACTCGAGTCCGACGTCCCCGTCCTCGTCGACTTCTGGGCGACCTGGTGCGGCCCGTGCCGCATGGTGGCCCCGATCCTCGAGGAGCTCTCGGACGAGTACGAGGGCAAGATCAAGATCGTGAAGCTGGACACCGACGCCAACCAGGCCACCACGATGGCCTACGGCATCACGTCGATCCCGACGCTCAACGTCTACTCTGGCGGCGAGCTCGTGAAGTCCGTGATCGGTGCTCGCCCGAAGCGCGCTCTGCAGGAGGAGATCGAGGCGGTCCTCGCGCCGAGCGCCTGATCACCTCAACGAAGGCCGCCCGTGTTTCACGTGAAACAGGGGCGGCCTTCGACATGCCCGGCTGGATGTGCTCGGGCGGCCGGGCACGAACGCCGCCGCTCGGCCCGCCGTCCCTGACGGCTCGGCCACCCCGGAGCTGACGGCTCCCGTCTGGGGTCGCGCCGGCCCCGACCACCGCAATCCTGTCAGCAGGCCACCGGCACCCATCGGCCACTCCTCGTCGCGGGCGCCGTCGTCGACCCGCGCGGCACCGCGACAGACGGTGGTCGGTGCCGAGTCCTTGCCAGCTCTGCCCGCGAACGCGACCTCCCGCTTCCCCAAGCGCTCGTCCGCCCACACGGGCGGACCATGCCGGTGTCTCCAGCCCGTGCCCTGAGCCGACTGGTCCGCCGGCCGCCGACCCTCGGCCATCACGGCGGCGCCGGTTCGACGCGTCTGCCCGGAATCCGGCTGTATGACGGGATAGCGATGATGCTCCCCGAGGCCTGGACGAGTCGGTAGACCGTCGCCGGTCGCACCAGAGTCGTGAGCGCCGAAGTCGCCCGGGCAGTCTGTGCACGAGCGGACCTGACGTTGCACGGGTCGTGCCCGCCACGAGGTCCCGCGGCTTCATCACGACGACGCCTTGTCCCGTCCGCTGCGACGCCGCCCGCCGCCATCGTCTCCACGGTCCGACCCGCACGGATGATCGGATCCGGTGGGCCCGGCCCCTCCGCACCCGCACATCTCTTCTGTTCCTCTTTCAGGTCGACCCAAGCTGTCGGATCGTCGTCGCCGTCTCGGCGTCATGATCCGGGGAGTCAGAGATCCCGCGACTCGCCTCTGACCTCCCGATCGGATGACGTCGCCGATGCTCCGAGCCGACCTCCGTGCCGGTGCGGACGTCCGGGTTCGCCCCCACCAGGGTCGGCAGCGGCCGCACGGCGTACCGACTCGGTGCAGCGGCCAGGCCCGTGACCTGCGCCGATCCGACGTCTGCTTGCGCCCGGCGCCGGAGATTGATCGAGCTCGCAGACACATGGCCCCCCTCTTCGTGGGTCACCTGTCGATGAACAGCAGGCATGGATGGCATGCCCGCGGTCCCGACCCCACGGTCCGGCGTCCCTGACTCGCGCACTGGAGCCGCCCGCCCACCTGCCGGCTCTGGTTGCTGCAGCGCACCAGGGAGGAGCCAGTACGCGTCCTCATGCCACCCGCACGACTCCACGGCTGGGGTTCACGTGAAACATCGAGGACGCATCTGAGTGGAAGGCCCGGCGCGTTCCCTCATCGGCCCCACGGCCAACCGGTGCTGGTGCCGGTTGATGTTTCACGTGGAACGGCCAGCGCAGTCTGCGATTGCCGCCAGGCCGTGCGGGCCCAGTCAGGGCGGTCGCCGCCCCCTCCGCACTCGCCAAGGCATCCGGGTGTGCCCAACCTCGTCCCGCCACTCACGAGGAAGCGGCCTGGCCGACACCCGTGCACTCCCCCACGGACCCATGGATCCATGGACCGCTCCGCCTCGAGAGCCTGTTCCGGGACTGCGCGCGTTCGGCCAGGTCGTGCGGCGCTCTTCGGACTCCGATGCGATGCCGACCCTTGGTACGCCGGAGCGCCGGAGCCCTTCCGGCCACCTGGGTCGCACTCACGAGCCTTGGAATCGGGAGATCGCTGCGCTGCGGACGCGTGCCTACCGGAACGAGACCGGAACCCCGCTCCGCGTGCGGGATGTCGACGCAGGTCAGCTCCCCGAACCCCCTGGCATCGACGCGCGCCACCGCGCGTCGATCGACTCCGCTCGCTTCAGAGAACGGTGCGCACCGTCGTCGCTACACCGTCGGACGTCAGCGCTTACTCCGCCCAGGTCATCGTGGATGCTGGGGCACGACCTGGACCGTCTGATCCGGCCAGCACCGGACACGCGCCGCCACGATCACCTCCCCCGCCACGACACCGTACGGCCGCCGGTGGGTTCTGCCTGGCCCGCGTTTCACGTGAAACATGACGGCGTGGCCCGCTCGCACCATCACCGCGAACGAGGAACACGCTCCGCACGCGCGGGGCGCGCCTCCCCGGTTTTCGGCCCCTACCCCCTTGGGCCGTGGACGACGAGTTCGCGGACCCTCGTTCTCCGCGACGCAGAACGGGCATCGCTCCTTCTGAGGAGCGATGCCCGTCCGCTGCTGCCGACTGTCAGGCGGGTCCCGACCGCAGGAGGCCCGGGTCCTCGGGCGCCATCACTCCCAGGATCCTGTTCAGATCCTCGACCGAGGCGAACTCCACGGTCAGGCGGCCCTTCGTCTTCCCGATGCTCACCTTGACGCGGGTCTCGAACCGATCCGCCAGTCGCGTCGCGAGCTCGTCCATCGCCTCGCTGCGCTGACCCGCGCGCGGTGCACGTCGGCCCGGCACATCGGTGTTACCGCTGGTCAGGAGCGTGACGATCTCCTCCGTGGCTCGCACAGAGAGCCCCTCGGAGACGATGCGCTGAGCGAGCCGCTCGATCTCTGCCCCATCGCTGAGCGAGAGAAGGGCGCGCGCATGACCTGCCGAGAGAACCCCCGCGGCGACCCGGCGCTGGACCAGGGGCGGCAGCTTCAGGAGACGAAGAGTGTTCGAGATCTGCGGACGAGACCTCGCGATCCGCGTCGCCAGCTCCTCGTGGGTGCAACCGAAGTCGTCCAGCAACTGGCGGTAGGCGGCTGCCTCCTCCAGTGGATTCAGCGCCGCGCGGTGGAGGTTCTCCAGGAGCGCGTCCCGCAACATGTCACTGTCATCGGTCTCACGCACGATCGCCGGGATCGTGTCGAGGCCTGCAGCCTGGCTCGCACGCCACCGTCGCTCACCCATGATGAGCTCGTACTGGTCCGGGTCGGAGGCGTCAGGACGCACCACGATCGGCTGAAGAACACCGATCTCCGAGATCGAAGCCACCAGTTCGTCGAGGTCGCCGTCGTCGAAGACGGTTCGCGGCTGCCAGGTGTTGGGACGGATCGACTCGACGGAGATCTCTGCAAACCGGGCCCCCGGAACCGGCTTGAGTTCCGTTTCACGTGAAACGGGGGCAGCGAGCTCATCGTCCGCGCCTGACGCGTCCTCCGTCGCAGGCTGTTCCGGAGCACTCCCCGCCCCATCCAAGGGCCCGTGGTCCGACGACGAGTCAGGTGTCTCGTCCACGTCCGGGAACTCGATGCTCGTGATCAGCCCCAGCGACAGACCGTCAGCGCCCAGCGACTCCTCCGCCACACGATCGGCGCCCGACCCACCTTCACCCGTCGGGGCGACCGGCTCGTCGGTCAGAACCGAGGTAGGGGCGCCCGAACCTCCGGCGCCGGGCCCCTTCGCCTGCGGTTCGCCACCCGTTCGGATGCTCAGCCGACCGCCCGCGATCGCGGAGTCCCACGAGGCGGAGCGCCGCGAAGTACGGCCTGCGTCCTCGCCATTCTCGCCAGCAGGACGGTCCGCGCCGACCGTGGAGACCGTGCTGCCGCTCTCCGTCGAGTCGCGACCCTCGCCCGCAGGGAAGAAGACGTCGACGGGACGGTCGCCCTCGGGCCCGGACGGGATCAGCGCGCCGAGCCCGCGCCCCAGGCCACGCTTCTTCTGACTCATGCTCCAGCCTCCTGAACCATCCGGCTCCCCGCTCCCCTGTTCGTCCTGAAGTTTCCGCCCCGTCTCCGCACCGACGAGGAACCTTCGCCAGCCCCACCACGGGCCGCGACATCGAGCACGTTCACCATCGCACGCGCCAGCGACGGGTTCGCGGCAGACCCCGGCTTCATCGCAGGTCAGAGCGCTGCGGCGCGCGCTCGGCGAGCTCTCGGGCGGCCTCGAGGTAGGCCAAGGATCCCGTCGAGCCCGGATCGTAGGTCATGACCGTCTGCGCGTGGCTCGGGGCCTCAGAGATGCGGACCGAGCGCGGGACGGTCGTTCTGAGCGTCTGGTCGGGGAAGTGCTCGCGCACCTCCGCCGCGACCTGTTGTGCCAGGTTCGTCCGGCCGTCATACATCGTGAGGAGGATCGTCGAGACACGAAGCTCGGGGTTCAGGTGCGCCTTGATCAGTTCGATCGTCTTGAGGAGCTGGCTGAGCCCTTCGAGCGCGTAGTACTCACACTGGATCGGGATTAGCACTTCGCGCCCCACGACGAACGCGTTCACCGTGAGCAGGCCGAGGCTCGGGGGGCAGTCCACCAGCACGTAGTCGATCTGCTCCTCGCCTCGCTCCTCCCGCTCGGACAGGTACGCGTCGAGCGCCCGCCGCAGACGTGTTTCACGTGAAACGAGAGAGACGAGCTCGATCTCGGCCCCGGAGAGATCGATGGTTGCCGGCACCCCATAGAGACCGGGAACCGACGGGCACTCCTGGACCGTGTTGGCGAGTGGCTCATCCTCGACGAGTACCTCGTAGATCGACGGCGTCCCGGCACGATGCTCCAGCCCGAGCGCCGTGGAGGCGTTCCCCTGCGGGTCGTTGTCGATCACCAGCACCTTCAGTCCCGACTGGGCCAGGCCGGCGGCAATGTTCACCGTCGTCGTGGTCTTGCCGACGCCACCCTTCTGGTTCGCCACCGTGATGATCCGGGTACGAGCGGGGCGGGGGAACTGCCGACCCTGCAGCTCAATCCGGCGCCGCGCGTCGATGGCGAGCTGCGCTGCGAGGGGGGTGGACTCGTCGGCCTCAGGAACCGAGGCGACGAGCGCCGCCCTATGACCGTCGATCACAGGAGGAAGTCCTCCCTGGGCCCACGACAGGGCGGGCGCGGTTTCACGTGAAACGTGCGGATCAGCCGTCGCGGTCCCATCGTTCTGCGGGACGTCGTCGACGTGCTCCGTACTCGTGCTCACGTGCCACTCCTCCGGTTCGTCACAGGGACTTGCACCCGAGTCGCGGCACGTACGACGCCACGGCCCGGTGCTCCGCGCTCACTCTACGGCCTCACCGACGTCCGGACGGGTCAAAACTCCGGCCCGTGGACAGGCAGAACGTCCACGGGCCGAGGACCAACGACAGTCAGGAGCGCCGCACGCGGAGGATCGTCGTGGGTTCGACGTTGTCGACCGTGCGGCCCTCGAGGATCTCCGGTTCAGCAGTCTTGAAGGACCGCAGCACCTTGCGCGCCGGCTCGATCTCTCGCTCGACGTTGCGGCCCTTCAGCACGACCATCGCACCGCCCTTCCGAACGAGCGGAAGGCTCATCCGCGCGAGCTTGCTCAGAGCCGCCACCGCGCGCGATGTCACGACGTCCACCTCGAAGGCGCCGTGGTACTCCTCCGCGCGACCCCGCTTCACCTGCACGTTCTCCAGGCCCAGGCTCTCGACGCACTCCTGCAACCACGCCGTCCGACGCTCCATCGGCTCGATGAGATGAACCTCGACGTCCGGGCGTTGGATCGCCAGCACGATCCCCGGCAGACCCGCGCCCGAACCGATGTCCGCCACCGAACGCGTGTCGCCGAGGTAGGGAGTAACGGCAGCCGAGTTCAGAATGTGCCGCTCCCACAGCCGTGCGACCTCTCGTGGACCGATCAGGCCGCGCAGCTCGCCCTCGTCCCTCAGGCTCGCGGCGTACTGCGCCACCAGCTCGTACCGGTCCCCGAAGTACGCGCGCACAGCGTCGCTCCAACCGAGCTCGGCGTCATCGTCGCCCGTCGGGGCCTGTGTCTCGTCGCTCACGATCTCTCCCTTGCACTGCCACCACATGCCGAGAGCCCGTCGTTTCACGTGAAACAACGGGCTCTCGAAACGTCTTTCAGGACTCCGGCGCGGCGTCCTGCTCCGAGGCCGGCTGGACCACCACGTACCGTGACGGCTCCACGCCTCGCGAATCACTGACCAGGCCCGCCGCCGCGACGACGTCGTGCACGACCTTGCGCTCGAAGGCGTTGAGCGGGTCGAGCTCGACCTCACGACCAGACTCGCGCACCTGGCGGATCGCGTCCTCGGCCAGGACGGTCAGCTCCTGCCGACGCGCCGAGCGGAACCCGGCGATGTCGAGCATCAACCGGCTCCGCTCCCCCGTACGCGCCTGCACGGCGAGCCGGGTGAGCTCCTGCAGCGCCTCGAGCACCTCGCCGTCACGCCCGACGAGAGCCGACAGGTCCTCGTCCTCGTCAGCCACGATCTCGACCGCGGCCCGGTCGTGCTGGATGTCGAGGTCGATGTCCCCGTCGAGGTCGGCGATGTCGAGGAGTTCCTCAAGGTAGTCCGCCGCGATCTCGCCTTCCTCTTCGAGGCGCTTCGTACGGTCGGGACCCTGCTCCACCGGCGTGTCCGTCGTCATCGGTGTTCGATTCCTCTCGCTGCTCAACGGCGCTTCTGGCGGTTCTTGCGCTTGGGCTGCTCGCGCTGCCCACGGGGCTTCTCGGGCTCGGGCTCCGGAGTCGCCTCGATGGCCCCCTTGGCCGCGGCCTTCCGCGCCTGCTTCTCCTTGAGGAGACGCTCCGCCTCCGAGCCGGGAGCCGGCATCTTCTTGATCGTGTAGAACTGCTGGCCCATCGACCAGAGGTTCGAGATGACCCAGTAGATCAGCACACCGACGGGGAAGTTGATGCCCGAGATCAGGAAGATCACCGGGAGGATGTAGAGCATCATCTTCTGCGTGCTCGCCATCGGCCCCTCGAGGGCGGCCTTGGGCATGTTCTTCATCGTGAGCTGACGCTGGGTGAAGAACATCGTGGCGCTCATCAGGACGATGAGGCAGATGACGACCACGCGCGACGTCATCGAGTCGGTGGTGCGGAAGACGTCGGAGAGCTGGGCCCCGAAGAGGCTCGACGACTCGATGTCGCCGGCGATGCGCTGGTCGATCGGGCCGATCGCCTTGTGCGTGCCCTCCGCGATGCCCTGCAGGTTGTTGAGCACCCGGAACAGCGCGAAGAAGATCGGGGACTGCAGGAGGATCGGCAGGCACGACGCCATGGGGTTGGTGCCGTGCTTGCGGTAGAGCTCCATGGTCTCGCGGCCCATGGCCTCACGGGACGCGGGATCCGTCTTGCCCTTGTACTTCTTCTGCACCGCCTGCAGCTCGGGCTGCATCATCTGCATCCCGCGCGAGGCCTTGATCTGCTTGAAGAAGAGGGGGATCAGCGCGATACGGATGACGACCGTCAGAGCGACGATCGAGAACACCCACGCCCAGCCAGGGCCGTCCTGCATCCCGAGGGTCGTGAACAGGGCATGAGCCCCGTACATGATCCAGGCCACGACCCACTCGATGGGGTAGAGGATGGTGTCGAACATCCCGAATTGTCTCCTCTGTCGGAAAGTCTGCGTCCCCGGCGGCGCGGTCCGGGAGGGTCAGTGGTGTGCTGCGCCGCGGTGCTCGTGACCCGCCGCGTCGACATCGACGTGGTGGGAACGAGCCGGTGGGACGTCGTCGACTCCGCCGAGGCTCCACGGGTTGCACCGCAGGATCCGCCACAGAGCGAGGCCGGTTCCCCGTAGCGTGCCGTGCGTACGGATCGCGATGATCGCGTACTGGGAGCACGACGGGTAGTACTTGCAGGTGGGCCCAGTCAGCGGGGAGATCACCGACTGGTAGACGCGCAGGACGCCGATGAGGACGGTGGCCGGGAGGTTCCGCAGCACGTTCCGCCCGCGGTCGAGCGTCGAGGCGGTCACGTCGTCCTCCGTGCGCGCGCGACGGCGCGGTCGAGGCTGCTCGTGAGGTCGCTGTCCAGCTCGGCGTACGTGGCGCCGCTCGAGGCCGGCAGTGCGCGAACCACCAGCCGGGCTCCGGCGGGGAGCGCGGGGAGGTGCGCCGCCGCGATGTGCCGCAGACGGCGTTTCACCTGGTTGCGGTGCACGGCGTTCCCCACGGCCTTGGATACGACAAGACCGACCTGTGACGGTGCATGGCCCGCGACAGCACCGACGCCGGCCTCAGGGCCGGCGTCGGGGTCGACAAGGAGATGCACCACCACGGTCGATCGACCTGCACGCGTGCCGCGGCGCACCGTCCGTTCGAAGTCGACGGAACGGCGCAGTCGGTGCGCCGCGGGCAGCATCCGTCAGGCAGAGAGCTCGGCGCGACCCTTGCGCCGACGGTTCGCCAGGATGGCGCGGCCGGCACGGGTGCGCATGCGCAGCCGGAAGCCGTGGGTCTTGGCACGACGGCGGTTGTTCGGCTGGAAGGTCCGCTTGCTCACGAGGTACTCCAAGAAACGTCGGGGAGGCACACCGTCATTTCCTCGACGATGCAGGTCTTGTCGCAGGTCAGGCCTCGCGTACGAGACGTGGAAGCACCGACCGGGCCGACCCGAGGACCGGCAGCCCGGATAAGGGCGCGCGAAAGGACCTGGAACGGCTGTCTGACGTTACGCCGAGGAGACCCCTCAGGTCAAACCCGCCCAGGGGCGACCCACACCGGCCGGTGGCTACGATGTGGAGGACCTCACGCACCTCGGCGCGACGTCGCGCCGGCCGCCCGGTACGTTCATCGTCCACAGCCTTGTCCACAGGTTCCACAGCATGTGGACAACACTGTGGACGGAGATCTGGCGTGGCAGACTCGCGACCTCGCTGACCATCCCGAACGACCCGAAGGACGACGCCCGTGGCCCAGCCGGACGAGAACATCACCGACGTCTGGGCACACACGCTCGCCACCCTCGAGGCACGGCCGGACATGACCGCCCGGCAGCTCGCGTTCATCAAGCTCGCGAAGCCGATGGCGATCCTGGAGGACACCGTGTTCATCGCGGTGCCGCACGAGCAGACCCGCGCCTACCTCGAGACCAGCGTTCGCGACCAGCTCGTCTCGGCGATGGCCTCCACGCTCGGACGCGACATCCGCTTCGGCATCACGGTGGATCCCGAGCTGAGCAGCGACACCCTCACAGGGCCGTCGCAGGACTACACCGCTCCCCCGGAGCCGGGTGTCCCCGACGAGCCGGAGGCGCCTCCGCTGCCGCCGAGTCCCAAGCAGTCGGCCGAGCCGACGCGGCTCAACCCGAAGTACATCTTCGAGACCTTCGTCATCGGTTCGTCCAACCGGTTCGCCCACGCTGCCGCCGTCGCGGTGGCCGAGGCGCCCGCCAAGGCCTACAACCCGCTGTTCATCTACGGGGACTCCGGGCTCGGCAAGACGCACCTGCTCCATGCCATCGGCCACTACGCCCACAACCTCTATCCCCATGTGCGCGTGCGCTACGTGAACTCCGAGGAGTTCACGAACGACTTCATCAACAGCATCGGCGAGGGGCGCGCAGGGGCCTTCCAGCGCCGCTACCGCGACGTCGACGTCCTCCTCATCGACGACATCCAGTTCCTCGAGGGCAAGGAACAGACGATGGAGGAGTTCTTCCACACGTTCAACGCGCTCCACAACGCGGACAAGCAGGTGGTGATCACCTCCGACGTCCCGCCCAAGCAGCTGAACGGCTTCGAGGACCGGCTGCGGTCGCGCTTCGAGTGGGGCCTCATCACGGACGTGCAGCCGCCGGACCTCGAGACCCGCATCGCCATCCTGCGCAAGAAGGCCGCGAGCGAGCGGCTCGACGTCCCCGCCGAGGTGCTGAGCTACATCGGCTCGCGCATCTCGACGAACATCCGCGAGCTCGAGGGCGCGCTCATCCGCGTCACAGCCTTCGCGAACCTCAACCGGCAGGCCGTCGACCTCGCCCTCGCGGAGATCGTCCTCAAGGACCTCATCACCGACGACGACACGCAGGAGATCACCCCGTCGATGGTGATCGCGCAGACGGCCGCGTACTTCGGCCTCACGATCGACGACCTGTGCGGCTCTTCCCGCTCGCGCGTGCTCGTCACGGCCCGACAGATCGCCATGTACCTGTGCCGCGAGCTCACGGACCTGTCGTTGCCCAAGATCGGCCAGCAGTTCGGCGGCCGCGACCACACCACCGTGATGCATGCGAACAAGAAGATCGCGGGCCAGATGGCCGAGCGCCGCTCCACCTACAACCAGGTGACCGAGCTCACGAGCCGCATCAAGCAGCAGCACCGCGGCTGACGTCTCGCCGCTCGACGGACGCCTCACGGGCCCGACCACGCTCTCCACAGGGCTGTGGATCCGGGCCCGTCGGCGTCTCTCCACATGCCCACCCACAGGGGAATGCCCGGAAACAGCCCGTTGCGCGCCATCTGTCCCCAGGCCTGTGGAGCAAAATCGTGGACAACGACCGGCGCGCACGCCGCAGAGAGATTCACACCTGTGGACAAACTTGTGGATGTGTGTGGACGACAGCCTCGGATCCGTGGACGACGACGCCCCGATCGGTGGACGGCTGTGGGTACAGATTCCGTCGCCCACAGGCCCAAGGTGTTGTCCACAGCTGCGCCCCCACGGCCTCCACACCCCGACCAGTGCGCTGACCTGCGCAAACAACGGTCATCCCCAGATTCCACAACCCCGATGACGATGACGAACGATTGATCAAGAAGAAATTCCACACACCTTCATCAGGCCGGCTCGTCGATCCAGGGCGAGGCCCGCCTCGGCCTGAGGATCACGTGCCGAAGAGCCCCTGTCTCGCGTAGGGTTTGGCTCGGACGACGAGGCAGGTCGGGTCACGTCGACGGTCCGGGCCGGTCCTGGGCCACCGACCCCACGCCCGCACGTCCGCTTCGATCGACAAGGGTCGACAACGCGAGGAGTGGGATGAAGTTCCGGGTTGAGCGTGACGTCCTGGCCGAGGCCGTGACCTGGACGGCGCGCACGCTCCCCACGCGCCCGCCGGCACCGGTGCTCGCGGGCGTCCGCATCGAGGTCGACACGGCCGGCACCATCTGGCTGTCCAGCTTCGACTACGAGGTGTCGGCGCGGGCGGAGATCCCGGCAGAGGTCTCCGAGCCCGGCACGGTGCTCGTCTCCGGCCGGCTGCTGGCCGAGATCTCCCGCGCTCTGCCCAACAAGCCCGTGGACGTCACGCTCGAGGGCACCAAGGTCGTCCTGACGTGCGGTGCCTCGCGCTTCACGCTGCTGACGATGCCGGTGGAGGACTACCCGGCGCTGCCGCAGATGCCCGAGCTCAGCGGCACCGTGACCGGCGACGCGCTCACGCACGCCGTCGCGCAGGTCAGCGTGGCCGCGAGCCGCGACGACACGCTCCCCCTGCTCACCGGCGTGCGCATGGAGATCGAGGGCGAACGCATCACCCTCATCGCCACCGACCGGTACCGGCTCGCCCTGCGCGAGCTCACCTGGACGCCTGCCACGCCTGGCTACTCGGCCGTCGCGCTCGTGCGCGCACGCACCCTGACCGACGTCGCGAAGTCGCTCGGCGGGGGCGGGGGCCTCGTGAACGTCGGCCTGTCCACCGGACAGGGCGTCGACCTCATCGGGTTCGAGGCGGGTGGCCGCCACACGACGTCGCAGCTCGTCGACGGCGACTACCCGCCCGTGCGGCGGCTGTTCCCGGACGCGACGCCGATCCATGCCGTCGTCGCCACGGCGCCGCTGATCGAGGCCGCCAAGCGCGTGTCCCTGGTCGCGGAGCGCAACACGCCGATCCGGCTGTCGTTCACGGACGGTCAGGTCGTGCTCGACGCCGGTCAGGGCGACGACGCGCAGGCGTCCGAGGCGCTCGAGGCGGTGCTGGTCGGCGAGGACATCCAGGTCGCGTTCAACCCGCAGTTCCTGCTGGACGGTCTGGGCGCGCTCGGCACCGACTTCGTCCGGCTCTCGTTCACGCACCCGAACAAGCCGGTGGAGTTCACCGGCCAGGAGTCGCTCGACGGCGAGGACTCGTCGGACTACCGCTACCTGCTCGTGCCGATCCGCTTCGCCGGCTGAGCGCCGTCCTGCCCGTTCGCCCCGCACCGTCCCCGGAGGTACCCATGGTCAGCCACATCGGACTCGTCGGTCTGGGCAAGATGGGCAACAACATGCGCGAGCGGCTGCGCCGCGGCGGCATCGAGGTCACCGGGTACGACCCGCGGCCCGAGGTGTCCGACGTCGCGTCGCTCGCGGACCTCGTGGCCGCCCTGCCCGCGGACCGTCGCGTCGTGTGGGTGATGGTGCCGGCCGGCGACCCGACGCGCGGCGTCGTGCAGGAGCTCGGCACGCTGCTGGGCGAGGGCGACGTCGTCGTCGAGGGTGGCAACTCGCACTACCCGGAGGACCAGGCCCGCGCGGCGGAGCTGGCGGAGCGCGGCATCGGGTACGTCGACGTCGGCGTCTCCGGCGGCGTGTGGGGCCTGGAGAACGGGTACGGCCTGATGTGCGGCGGAGACCGCGCGCACGTCGAGGCACTCATGCCGGTCTTCGACGCGCTGCGCCCCGAGGGGCCGCGCGAGGAGGGCTTCGTGCACGCTGGTGAGGTGGGCGCGGGGCACTTCGCGAAGATGGTGCACAACGGCATCGAGTACGGCCTCATGCAGAGCTACGCCGAGGGCTACGAGCTCCTCGCGGCCAAGGACATCGTCACGGACGTGCACGGCACGATGAAGGCGTGGATGCGCGGCACGGTCGTGCGGTCGTGGCTGCTCGACCTCATGGTCAAGGCGCTCGAGGAGGACCCGGCGCTGGCAGCGATCGACGACTGGGTCGACGACTCGGGCGAGGGCCGCTGGACCGTCGACGAGGCCATCGACAATGCCGTGCCCCTTCCCGTGATCTCCGCGGCGCTGTTCGCCCGCTTCACGTCTCGGCAAGACGAGTCCCCGGCGATGAAGGCCGTGGCCGCGCTGCGCCAGCAGTTCGGTGGGCACGCGGTCAAGCCCGCGCAGTGAGGCCGGCGGTGCCAGGCCGCCGAGCAGGTTAGATGTACGTCTCCCACCTCTCCCTCCTCGACTTCCGCTCGTACGCCGCAGCGGACGTCGAGCTCGAACCCGGCCCCAATGCGTTCGTCGGGCGCAACGGCCAGGGCAAGACCAACCTCGTCGAGGCGATCGGCTATGTCGCGACACTCGGTAGCCACCGGGTCGCGAACGACACCCCCCTCATCCGGGCCGGCGCGGAGCGGGCCGTGGTCCGGACCCGGATCGTGCGCGGGGATCGGGCATCGACCGTCGAGCTGGAGATCACCGCGGGCAAGGCGAACCGCGCGCGCGTGAACCGCGGCCAGCTCGGCCGGGCCCGCGATGTGCTCGGCATCCTGCGCACGGTGCTCTTCGCACCGGAGGACCTGGCGCTCGTCAAGGGCGACCCCGACGGTCGGCGCCGGTTCCTCGACCAGCTGGTGGTGCAGCTCCTCCCCCGGGCGGCGGGCCTGCTGGGCGACTACGAGCGCGTGGTGCGCCAGCGGTCCGCGCTGCTGAAGTCGCTGCGCGGTGCACGCCGGTCTGGTGCCGGACCTGTGGACACGAGCACGCTCGAGGTCTGGGACGCACGGGCCGCGCAGCTCGGCGGGCAGATCCTCGCCATGAGGCTGGCGCTGGTGGAGGCTCTGCGGCCGCACGTCGCGGCCGCGTACGCGCAGGTCAGCGACGCCGACGGGGATGCCGAGCTCGCGTACCGCTCCAGCGTCTCGGGGACGGCGGACGGGACGACTCGCGCCGCGGAGGACCTGGAGAAGGCGATCCTCGAGGCGATGGCGGAGGCGCGGAGCCAGGAGCTGGAGCGCGGCGTCAGCCTCGTCGGGCCGCACCGCGACGACCTGGTCCTCACCCTCGGCGGGCTGCCGGCCAAGGGGTACGCGAGCCACGGGGAGTCGTGGTCGTTCGCGCTGGCGCTACGGATCGCGTCGTACCGGCTGCTCGGCGGCGGCGACGAGCCGGAGCACGTGCCGGACGCCGCGTTCTGGGACCCCGACCTCGACACGGACGCGGATCCCGTGCTGATCCTGGACGATGTCTTCGCCGAGCTGGACGTGCGACGTCGGGAACGGCTGGCGGAGCTCGTCGCGCCGGCACGTCAGGTGCTCGTGACCGCCGCAGTGCCCGACGACGTCCCGCCGGGACTGCTCGGTGCGCGGTTCGAGGTCACGCCCGGCCAGGTGCGTCGTGCGGAGTGACGACGGCGAGAGCGTCGTGGGCGACCTCCCCGACGACGGCGACGACGCGGGCGGCACGTCGTCCGGCGAGGACCCGCGACCGGTCAAGGACCGCACCGAGCTGACGCCGCCTTCGGCGGTCGCGCGGGAGGCCCTCAACCGCGCGAAGGCGGCGGCGCGGGCCAAGGGACTCCGGCCGGGCTCGCCGGCGCGACGCTCCCCCCTCGCGGAGCCGCGCCTGTCCGGGCAGGGGCCGGGCGCCCGCGATCCCCAGCTCCTGTCGGAGGTGCTGGGGCGACTCATGCGTGACAAGGGGTGGACGGCGGACGTCTCCGTGGGCGGCGTGATCGGGCGCTGGCGGGAGGTGGTGGGCGCCCAGGTCGCCGACCACTGCCAGCCGGAGACCTTCGAGCAGAAGGTGCTCGTCGTGCGCGCCGACTCGACCGCCTGGGCCACACAGGTGCGACTGCTGGTGCCGACGCTGCTCCGCCGGCTCGAGGAAGAGGTCGGCGAGGGCGTGGTCGAGCAGGTCACCGTGCTCGGGCCTGCCGGGCCGGGATTCCGCCGTGGACGGCGGTCGGTACGCGGCCCCGGCCCCCGCGACACCTACGGCTGACGTCCGGGGCGACGACGAGACGAACGACGGGCCCGGCCGCAGGTGCGGC